>NZ_QWGO01000080.1:0-2258 GCF_003435535.1 Desulfotomaculum sp. OF05-3
AACAGAATGGCGACCGCTGAGCTCCGTAAAATGCAACCGCCACCAGCACCAAGAAGTTTGCCTCCTAATGCTCCCGCTGCAATCCCCTTTTCATAAAGCTCATCGATACAATTTGTAGATACAGCGGCTCCTGTTTGTCTTTTAAGTCGCCAGGTATGATCAAGCATTTTTCCAAACTCATCCAGATTCTTATTTGCACCAGTTAAAATATCTTCTGCATCATCAACTAACGTTAACATTTCTTTTAGTTGTGCTGTACGATCAATATTTCCTGCTGAGTTTGCCTTTTGTACTTCTGAGGAAAATCTCGTAAAACCTGTAAAAAACATCATAAGATTATGATTAAGTTGCTCTTTACGTTCAGGAGAAATAATAACAGGCAGAACCTCATATCCACCGTTGCTAAAATTTATCCGATTGAAGCCGCCAAATGATGCCGCAATTTGATCTTGCCATCCTCCCGCTTCTTGACAAAGGTTTCGTTCCAGATAAATAGCCTCATCGGCCAATTTCTTTTTATCTGCATACTTACCTTTTAATGCATAAAAGGCGTTTAACATTCCAACCGCAAAAGAGCTTGATGTTCCTAAACCGGAGCGCGCCGGAAGATCTGCTTCATATGTAAGACGAATTTCATGCATATCGAGCATCTTCATAGCATTCCGAATTGCAGGATGTTGAATATCTTCTACATTGGTTACTCGTTCAGTTTTTGAATAAGATAATTCCGTAGAGTAGTCAAAAAAGCGTGGCAGATGCCGCACATTTACATAGCAATATTTATCAAATGTAGTTGATAATACCGCACCACCGTGTTCATTAAAGAAATTTTCCATATCGGTTCCACCGCCAAAAAAGGACATGCGGAAAGGAGTCTGCGTAATAATCATTTTTTTACCTCGTTGTATTAATCTCGCTGGAAAATATCGCGAGTATAAACTTTTTCTTTTACATCATCTAAGCTCTTATCATATCGATTCGCGATAATTGCCTGTGATAATTCTTTGAATTTTTTTAAATCATTTATAACCATTGAACCAAAAAATGTTTCGCCATCCTGTAGGGTTGGTTCATAAATTATGACTGTTGCCCCTTTAGCTTTTATACGTTTCATAACTCCCTGTATAGAACTTTGCCGAAAGTTATCACTATTGCTTTTCATGGTGAGACGATATACGCCTATTGTGACGGTCCTTTCAGTATCTTTGGAAAATTCAGCTTTTTCTCCATAATCATAATAACCGGCTAGACTTAAGACGCGATCTGCAATAAAATCTTTACGAGTTCGATTACTTGCTACAATTGCTTCGATAAGGTTCTCAGGCACATCTGCATAATTTGCAAGCAACTGTTTTGTGTCTTTTGGCAAACAATAACCACCATAACCGAAACTAGGATTATTATAGTGATTGCCAATTCGAGGATCTAAACAAACACCATTGATAATTTGTTGTGTGCTTAATCCTTTGCTTTCGGCATAAGTATCTAATTCATTAAAATAGGCTACACGTAATGCTAAGTATGTATTAGCAAACAATTTGACTGCTTCTGCTTCTGTAGATCCCATGAAAAGTGTTGGAATGTCTTTTTTGAGGGCACCTTCTTGTAAAAGGTCTGCAAATTCGTGTGCGGCCTTAACTAAATGTTCATCATCTAAATCGGTGCCAACAATAATACGACTAGGATATAAATTGTCATAAAGAGCCTTTGATTCGCGTAAAAATTCAGGACTGAATATAATATTGTTACTTGCGAATTTCTCCCGGACAGTTTTTGTATAACCCACAGGAATTGTAGATTTGATGACCATAATAGCATCCGGATTTTGTGTTATAACCTGCTGTATTACGTCTTCAACTGCCGATGTATCAAAATGCTGAGTTTGACTATTATAATTAGTCGGTGTTGCAATTATGATATAGTCGGCATCTTTGTAAGCTGCGTTTGAATCAAGTGTTGCCGTCAAGTGTAAATCTTTTTCCGAAAGATATTTTTCGATAAATTCATCCTGTATAGGAGATATACGTTCATTAATCATTTGTACTTTTTCGGGGACGATATCTACAGCAACTACATCATGATGTTGTGAAAGCAACGCAGCTATGGACAATCCCACATATCCAGTACCAGCAACAGCAATTTTTAAATTTTTCATGTTTTTTCCATTCCCAAGTGTTATTAAACTTAAAACTAAAAAAGACCCGCATTCAGATTTCCCTCTCTCTATAATGGTATCGTAATTTAAGACACTTCAAGAG
>NZ_QWGO01000081.1:0-1933 GCF_003435535.1 Desulfotomaculum sp. OF05-3
CTTGGATTTTTGTCTTGACAACTGAACCACTATATGTTGGATACGCTTTCCCTTCCTGTGGCAGCGCAACGTTTTTCCGAACTTACGCAAAGTCCGGAACTCGTGAACTACACTGCGTTCCAGTTTATCCGGGAGGTCCTTGAACCTCAGTATGCAGAGACATTAAACAGGCGTTTTGAAACCAATTTGAGACTCAGCAGTCTAATCAATAAAGGGGCGCTGGTGGAAAATCTGAAGACCGGAAATGGACGGATTTATAATGATGCTACAGTCCAACAGGTACTCGAATTCCACTTTGCGGAGAATCGTCAGAATGTCGGCATTTATGGAGTCACAGGAGCCGGAAAATCTTATTTCCTTTCTGCCTGCTGTGTAGAAGCATGCCGCAGGAACTATCGCTGTAAGTTCGTTGATTACAGCGATCTTCTGGATGAACTGATCGTTCTGAACCGTCAGAAAGACCTGAACCGATATCGTAAACGCATTAAGTACTATGCGCGGATACAGCTTCTCTTCATCGATGATTTTGCAATCAGCCGTTATTCCGAGGAAGGGATCAAGATCCTCTACCACCTTCTGAAGCTTCGGGATGACCTTGGGACTTCCACCCTTTTTAGTTGTCAATACTCGCCAGATGAATGGGGAAAGCAACTCAGTGACGAGAATGAATGCTATGGAAAACTGGACGGTATCCGGAGACGCCTTACAACAGGATTTACAGTTCTGATTGAAAAGGCATAGTCAAGAGACTGGCGAAGCAGGTAACCCTGCTTCGCTGATCAATCAATACTGTCCGTGTAATATGGCCCTGCATGTCCGGGAAATGTGGCCCTGCTGTCCGCTAAAACCGGCTATATGCAATCGCCGAAGAAGCTGCAAAAAAGTGTATTGACTTGAATTCCTGTAAATATTTCACCTTTAAACAGATCCTTAAAAAACTGAATGTGAAAGAGCTGTCGGGAGCTCCGCCTAAGGCGCTTCCTGAACACGAAAACATCCGCGGAAAGGATTACTACAAGTAGAGGTAAACGATAATGGCTTACAGAATGAAAGATTACACTTATAACGATAAACTCACGAAGGAGCAAAACATTCTCATGGACCGTCTTTATAAGCTTCGGATGTCCGGGATGGCAGAGGCATTTGCAAAACAGCTGCTTGATCCGAACACAGGCTTGGAGTCGTTTGAGGTTCGTTTCGCTGATATCATAAACCAGGAATGGAACCAGCGTGAAAACAAGAAGTTTAATAAACTTCTCAAACAGGCTACTTTAAAGTATCCCGCAGCGGATCTCGACGCTACGATCTATGAACCAGAACGCCAGTTAAATACCCATGTCATTGAACTGCTCGCAGAGTGCAAATGGATCGATGAACCGAATAATCTCCTGATCACTGGTGGCGCGGGATCAGGAAAAACATATATTGCCTGTGCTTTATGCATTGCTGCAATGCACCAAATGCGGACCGTTAAATATATCCGTGCCAACAGTCTTATGACGGAATCGGAACATGCCCATCAGGAAAGCACTTATTATGAATACTCGAATAAGATGGCATCCTACGATCTTCTTGTGATTGATGATTTCGGTCTAATGGACCTGGATATGAATAAATGTCGTGATCTGCTCGAAATCATCGAAGCCAGGGACTGCCGCAAGTCAACGATCATCATTTCCCAGCTTCCAGTTGATAAATGGTACTCATTGTTTGGTGATCATACCTATGCGGATGCCTGCCTCAGCAGAATGACCGCTAAGGCCTACCGGCTACACTTTCCTGGCAATGACCGACGTATAAGCAATAGCAACTAGTTGACTATCTGAGCGCTGCTCAGTTTAAAGCGGAATGGCGCTCCGTTCCTTCGGAACGGATGCGCAGATTCTGCGGAATATGCACGCCTTTCTTTCTAAGGAAAGTATAGCAGAAATCG
>NZ_QWGO01000082.1:0-1709 GCF_003435535.1 Desulfotomaculum sp. OF05-3
TCTCTTGAAGTGTCTTAAATTACGATACCATTATAAAGAAATAAATGATGATTATGAAATTGAAGTATTTCTGCCGGATCACATTATTATTGGTTCAAATGGTGGTGGTGAACTTTATGGAATTGATAATAAGGGAAACTACTTTAATGTACCAGTGCTAATAGATGAAGATGATGTTGCTGTGCTTGGGACAGAGATAGAATTATTGCCAGATAAAATAAATGCACTTTGGGAATAGATTCTTTTGTTAGTTATATGACGAACAGTACATAAGCCTTGAGGTTTAAGGAGACAGAATGGTACATTGTGATTTCAGTAATAGTTTATATAAATATTTGGATATTTATCATAACGGGTTAAAAAAACTTGCAAACAAAGAAATGCAAGCAATCGTTGGTCATCTAAGAGAAATGTCAGACGAAAATCAAGATGAAATATTAACACAATTTCTTTCGGATTATTGTGATAGTGATGTATGGGATACTTTGAAAGACCGGGGAAATGCAGATATTCCATACGAATTAAAAGAGTATATCCTAATGTGGATTACACCACGTTGCGAAGAGAAGAAAATGCCAGAATGCAGATGGTATTATGAGTTGTTCAGAAATCATAAGCAGGGATATCAAGCGGCAGTAAAATACCTTGAGATTGCTTATTCAAGTATGAAGTGTGACCAGAAAACAATTGATTTGCTGTTTGATTCATACTTGGATATTTTAGGTTGGGGGGCACATCATTTTCCAGATGGATGCATAATTGAAGATAATACAATAGTTGATTGTTTTCAAAAATGTGAGGATATATTAAAAGAAAAAACGGTTAGTGAGAGATTGATAAATCAACTGAACTATTATAGAATCCTGTACGAATGCTATAATAGATATGTAGATGATGGAAGAAAAAGAAAATATGAAGATTATCTAAATGAAGCTAATATACATTTTTTGTATAGCAGAGCACTTTACTATGAGAAATAAACTAAGTCATAGAGGTGAAACTTTCAGTAAGCTGGTGCGTTTATCTGAGAGACGAATTTGAACGCAGATAAGCATTCCCCCGCTTTAAGTGCGCGGAGCACTAAGCGGTGGGTGAGGGGGATGCTTATGTCAGTGGGAGTTGAAAGCTCCCACTGACAGATCGCGAAGCGACTGCGTTCATGAGCAAGTAGCGAAGCGGATTGCGAATGTCCGCTTTACTTTTTAGATTTGAGGTATAAAAGGAATGAATGCTAAAGAGTGTATGATTGAAGCTGATAAATTGTTGCAAAAATGGAGTTGTTATTCTATAGAAAACAGAAGGTATATTGAGAAAATATTTAATGGTTCCAATAGGTATGATATGATGTTAAACGTAGATGTAATGCAGAAACAGGCAAAGATTTATGTATTGGAAAGAGGAGTGACAATTTATGAGTACAGAACGGAGAGGAAAGAGATTGTAATATATGCTGTTCTTCGTGATATTATTGGGATAATTTCCGATACAATTATATGTGATTCACATGTTGATGAAAAGGGATACCTGCATTTTACTGAAAATGTATCCAATTATAGAAAGAAAATAACCGATGAGGCATTTTCATTAATGGGAGAGCCATATAATGAGTGGAATCGACAAGGGATTTCTATTTGGGATTTTAACCGAAGTTTTGCGGGGGAATAAACGCCCAACTTTCAGTTTGTCGTTCTAAAAATTCAACTGAATAA
>NZ_QWGO01000083.1:0-1333 GCF_003435535.1 Desulfotomaculum sp. OF05-3
TATAATGGTATCGTAATTTAAGACACTTCAAGAGACATTTCTTAATGAATCTGATATACTGTAAACACTACAGAAAGAAGGATTTTTATTATGTCTCGAACAAGAAGAAATCTCTCAGCCAAATTCAAATCAGAATTAGTGATTGAACTGCTCAAAGGAGAAAAAGACTTAAATACAATCGCAACCGAAAACAATATTCAGCCGAATCTTCTTCGCAACTGGAAGAAGGAGTTCCTCGATAAAGCATCCGTGGTTTTTGATGACACCCGAGAGGATAATCTAAAAGAAAAACTTGCTTTAGAGCGCAAGGAAAAAGCTGAATATGCGAAAAAAGTTGGCCAGCTCACCATGCAGGTGGATTGGTTGAAAAAAAAATCTGAAGAAACACTTGGACCTGACTACGAGAGTAAATTTAGTCCAAAACCTTTTGAAGACTAAAGAACTTCCAGTTAAAACAGGAACTGCGCTTCTTGATATCAACCGTACCAGTGTGTATTACAAGGGCACGCCCATATCTCAGGAGGAGTTAGATTGCAAATCAATCATAGATCGTTTACACACGGATAACCCGGCCTGGGGAGCACGACAATTGTCTGCCCAACTGAAGAAACGTGGGTATCAGGTTGGCCGCCGGAAAATGCGCCGTTATATGAATGAAATGGGGATCGATCCAATCTATCCAAAAATGAACCTTTCTAAACGTATGCAACAGGCTAAAGTCTGCCCGTATCTGCTACGTAACGCCGTTATCGACCGTCCAAATCAGGCATGGTCAATCGACATTACATACATCCCCATTAAGCGTGGATTCCTGTATCTGACCGCTGTGATTGACTGGTACAGCCGCTGTATCGTTGGCTGGGAAGTCGATGATACTCTGGATACCAGAATGGTCATAACTGCGTTAAAAAAGGCGTTTATGGTGGCAAAACCTGTTATCCTGAATTCGGATCAGGGCTGTCAGTTTACAAGCAATGAGTACATGAATTTCCTCAAAGAGAACCAGATCCGTCAAAGCATGGATGGTAAAAGCCGGTGGGCTGACAATATCATGATCGAACGATGGTTCCGGAGTTTCAAGTACGAGGAAGCATATCTGACTCAATACAACAATATCCGAGAAGCAAGGAAGGCTATTGGGAAATATGTGCATACATACAACTTTGAACGTTGTCATTCCGCACTCAATAATCAGACACCGGCATCCTGCTATTATCCAATCCTGTTACTGGATGATCACGCAGCCTAAGGGGGATTTTCTCCCCTACCTAGTTACATATATCAGTTCATTATAAAAAGCTTGGATTTTTGTCTTGACAACTGAACCACTATA
>NZ_QWGO01000084.1:0-1326 GCF_003435535.1 Desulfotomaculum sp. OF05-3
ATGTTCACAATTTATTTACTCATGCGTTTTTCGTGCGGAATGATGTTTGCCGGCGGCTGGAAGCAGATTGACGGAAAGTGGTACTACTTCTACCCAGACGGGACGATGGCGGTGAATACCACCATTGACGGATATACCATCGGCTCGGATGGCGCAAGAAAGTAATCTACAATAAAAAACAATTTGCCCGTATATCAGCGGACAAAGATAAACGCGGTCGGGTATCAAGAAACCCCACCGCGTTTATTTTTTCTCTTGTTTTTCTCTGGTGTCCAGCATTTTATCATAAAATCGGCAGAATCCCCCCCATCCCTCTTAGGTGGCGGGATGAATACCGCTATAATGATACATAGACAGATGTAAAATGGTAAGCAATTACAATTCTTTCCATTCCCTTTTGTGAAATCATGTGCTATAATTGATGTAGAACGTATGTTCTGTTTCGATTAGGAAAGGAGGACCTGTTTTGTATTTGACCGTATGCCAGCAGCTAAAGCATCTGTCCAAAGATGAATTCCTCATTCTACGGGAATTATGCCGCACAGCAAAAAAACTGACCAACCAGGCCATCTACCAGATACGGCAGCATTACTTTGAACATAGCCAGTATCTCCCATATGAGAAAAACTACGCCATCTTAAAGACTTCCGAAAACTATCGGCTGCTGAATTCCAACATGGCCCAACAGATCCTTAAGGAAGTGGACGAAGCTTTTAAGTCTTTCTTCAGCCTGTTGAAACTGGCAAAGCAGGGGAAGTATCCATTTTCATCCTTTTCTCTGACATAGCGGATTGAGCTGCCAAACGAGAAAACAATTTGTTGTCTTTTTTTAGACACTCTCCGTCACCTCACACAATATTATTTTACGATTTGCCAATATTATGTGAAATGATTGCAGAGTAGCTTTTTTATAGCTACTATCCGTTCCTTATTTTGGCATAAAGAGGGAGCTGATGCTATACAAAGAAAATAGCCTGCCTGCTTTCGGCAGGCGTTCTTAAGTGGAGAGGTTTCTCTCCGTTGTAGAACGGTATACGGAAATTCCTGAATTGACTCCATGTATCTTGCATGAGTTTGTCGAGAAGATCGTTGTCCATACTGTCAGCAATCCGAAGGGCAAGAACCGCCCCCAGGAAATTGACATCTACTATAAGGGCAGCAGAGCCCTGGAAGTATCCAAAGTCACTTCATCAAGGCGAGAATGAGACGTCGCAGAACGTCCGGGGGACGTTCGACTGCGACGACCGGAGTGGAACGTAGACATTCGAACCGTTCGAACCCGGCAGGACTCGAACATAGAAAAAAGAGCCATCCATCGGATGACTC
>NZ_QWGO01000085.1:0-1272 GCF_003435535.1 Desulfotomaculum sp. OF05-3
GGTCAAGCTTTTTTGTAACACTTGTGGCTAAAAAAATAGTGCTTATCAATTTATGCTGCCGTCCTTGCTTCATATGGGGTTCGATAACCATTATAACTGTGTGGACGAACATGATTATAATCAACGTATGCAAATTCTTCTACCTTTTGATAGAGTGTTTCCTCTGTTGTAAACTCATACAAATTTGTGCATTCATTCTTCAAGGTATTGAAGTAACGCTCCATCGGTGCATTGTCGTACGGATATCCTGCTTTGCTCATGCTCTGTGTCACATTTACCGATTCGCAGAATTCGGTAAATGCTTTGGACGTATACTGTGAGCCCTGGTCAGAATGTAAGATAAGGCCATCTTTGATTGTTGGCTGCGATTCCAGCGCTTTTCGGAGCGTCCGGATCGCAAGATCACTGGTAATGTTACGATCTGTTATGCTGGCAATCACACTCCGGTCATGCAAATCTATAATAGTGCAGTTATAGCGTACTTCATGATTTGCAAGGAACAGATAGGTGAAATCCGTGCACCATTTTCGATTGATTTCATCTGCTGTGAAATTTTGCTTCAGCTTATTATCGAATACTTTATGCGGGTTTCCATGCTCATATCCCGGCTTTTTTGGACGGACAACCGAACGGAGACCAAGCTCTGTGTTCATATATTTATGAACGGTGGTATTACTGTAAGAATAACCTTTACGCTCCAGATAAACTTTCATACTCCGATAGCCGTCAACTCCATTGTGCGAATGATATATTTCCTGAATCTGTGCTTGGACTTCGGCTTTAAGGGTATAATAATCCGCCTTCCGGTGTTTCCGGTAGTTGTAATAAGCATTTGGGCATATATCCAGCCGTCCAAGCAGCCAGCGAATGCCAAATTCATTATGATATTGTTCGATGAATCGATAAGCCTCTAATCGATTTCCTTTGCAAAGAATGCCGCCGCTTTTTTTAAGAAAAGATTCTCCTTACGAAGTTCTTCGTTTTCTCTTTTGAGTCTGAGCATCTCCTTCATGTTGTCATAATCTTCTTTGGCTTCCGGGCTTGACTGGCATTCTTTACTAAACTCGCTACACCACTTAGAAATGCTGGCTTTCGATACCCCATACTCAGCGGTGATGCTTTTGTAGGTACGACCTTCCTCTTCATGAAGACGTACTATTTTTTTCTTAAATTCGGGTGTGTAACTTTGTGGCATGATAATTACCTCTTTTCTCTATTGGATTTATTATATCTTATTAGCCACTACTGTTACAACGTTAGTATAGCACTTCA
>NZ_QWGO01000086.1:0-1260 GCF_003435535.1 Desulfotomaculum sp. OF05-3
TGGATCATTTTTTCAATTCATGGTGCAAGGTTTAGATTAGAAATTGCTCCGTGAATAATTCAGGATAAGTAGTCATTTTTATAAAAAGACAGTGAGTGCGTCTCTTGGAACAGAATGAATATATTCTGAATCCGGGAGGCGCTTTTTATATTTCATTAAAAATGTAAAGTTCGCGTGTTGAAAATGTAAAATGGGAATGATATAATGGTTAAAGCGTTAACTGCAAAATTGGATAATACAGGCATATTGACAGTATAAAGACATGAAGGGAGACGACAAAATGATCAAATGGAGTAAAAATTATCTTATGGGCATAGATAAACTTGATGAAGAGCATAAAGAATTGTTTCGGATATCAGATCAGATTTATAATAAAGTAATGGAGAGAGGAGATGATGCGAAGTACCGGTTATTCCTTATGAAGGAAACTCTGGAATATATGCTTAGATATTTTAAAAGGCATGCAAAGAGTGAAGAAATATATATGCGGGAGATAGGTTATGCCGGTTATGAATTTCATAAGATGCTGCATGACGAGTTTTATAATATGCTGCTGAAAAAAAAAGCAGACATTGTAAAGCGCAATGAATGCAGCAAAAAAGAGATAGCAGAACTTGTGGGAGATGGAATTGGATGGCTTTTGGAACATATAATAACAGAAGATATGGCAATTGTAGGGAAAGGAATCTCAGCCATATCTTCATACAATAGTGATTTTGAAGAGCAGCTGAAAAATGTGATCAATACAAATTTGATTTCATTTCTCAATGTTGCAGCAAATGTGAAGATTATAAATAGAAACTATCAAGGTGAAAACTTTGGAAAAGTTATATGCCAGAAAATGGTTTACAATCTGGGATCCCGCCAAATTGTAGTTATATCAGGCATTGAGAAAACATTTCTGATTCGTGTTGCTGAAATGATCTATGGGATAGATATTGAGGATGAGATGGATCTGGTTTTATATAGTATGCAGACATTTGGTGCAAATTTCTGGAGATCAATAGGACAATATTTTGTAGGCAATCATGATTTGCTTTCCCTGAGTTCAAACAGTTTTATTATTGCAAGGAGTATACCGGAAGAGCTGGATATGCTTAAGCCTGAGAAATCATTATTATTTGATTCTGATATGGGAAAATTTTTTATAGCTACAAATGGAAAGATGTCAGAAATTGCACATTTTTAAAGTAAACCTGAATTATTCACGGCAAAGCCGTGATCGTGAATGATTATCCAACCATCCATCTCCTGCTTCGC
>NZ_QWGO01000087.1:0-1251 GCF_003435535.1 Desulfotomaculum sp. OF05-3
CACGAAAAACGCATGAGTAAATAAATTGTGAACATGCCCCTTTTCTGGTAAAATTAAAAGAAAAGGGGCGTTGGTATATGCAGGAATTATTAGATTGGCTGGAATACATAGAAGATGATCGCCAGCAAAGAAAAATTCGTCACACATTAAAAGATATTCTTGTTATTGTGTTGTTCGCAACGTTAGCGAATGCGGATGACTGGGTAGAAATGGCATTGTTTGCGGAAAATTATCAGGACTATCTTCGTAAGTATATCGAGTTAAAGAACGGGATTCCATCCCATGATACGATCAGACGTGTTATGGGGATGATATCACCAGAAATCTTACAACAACTCTATGGAAAATGGCAGGACCGATTAAATCAGGATGATGGAGAGCTGCTGAAAAAAATCATCTGTATTGATGGAAAAACCATGCGTTCCAATAAAAGGGGAGCTGGAAAGGCAGCTCACATTGTATCCGCGTGGAGTAAAGAGGATGGTTTTTGTCTTGGACAAAAAGCTGTTGAAGAAAAAAGCAATGAAATCGTAGTGATTCCAGAATTGTTGGATAAGATCCAGATAAAAGGCCAGACCGTAACGATTGATGCAATGGGAACACAGACTGCAATAGCGGAAAAAATAAAGAAAAAACGGGCAGATTATGTTCTTGCATTGAAGAGAAATCAAAACAGCCTGTATGAGGATGTGCAGGAATACTTTTCGGATGAAGAGTTTCAAAAAAGAATCCGTGCGAGCGGTAATTACAAAAAGACACAGGAAAAGGCACATGGTCAGGTTGAAATAAGGGAGTATTATCAAACAGAAGATATTAAATGGTTAAGTCAGAAAAAGAACTGGAAAGGGCTGTCCAGTATCGTGATGGAAAAGAAAACGATAGAGAAGGATGGAAAGAGAAGGATAGAGTATCGTTATTTTATCAGTAGTTTAAAGGCAGATATAGAGCAGATCAGTCGTGCAGTCAGAGGACATTGGAGTATAGAAAGTATGCACTGGCATTTGGATGTAACATTCCGGGAAGATGCAAACACAACGTTAGATAAAATGGCAGCACAAAATTTGAATATCATAAGAAAATGGAGCCTAAGTATTTTGAAGCCGGCACAAATGACAAGGCATAAGTTGTCGATGAGAAAGAAAAGGTTCGTAGTTAGCATGCGTCCAATTCAGTATCTGGAAGAACTTTTAGAAGCTTAAAAATAGCTGAAAACAGAATTGGTGGTAGACAATCATTCATGCGTTTGTCGTG
>NZ_QWGO01000088.1:0-1229 GCF_003435535.1 Desulfotomaculum sp. OF05-3
CCGCAAAGACGGCCGTTTAGCTTCGCAATATGCAGCGGTGGATTCCTTGTGTTTTATGTGCAGCCTAGTTTTCAAGATGCTGTACGAAGGGCAATGCAAGATTTACTTTATATCCCTTTTAAATTCGAAAATGCTGGAACAAGAGTGATTCATTACTCTCCTGAAGATTATACACCAGAGGAATTAGGCCATGAATAGATTATCAGAAAATGTACAGAAACATTTGGAACTATTTTGTGAAAGGTACCCTACCCTTGTACCCATTAAAGAAGATATTTTAAACACATATACAATACTGGAAGAGTGTTATAAAAACGGTGGAAAGTTACTAATTGCCGGAAATGGTGGATCTGCTGCTGATGCGGAGCATATTGTCGGAGAGTTAATGAAAAAATTTAAAATATCTCGACCAGTACCAGAAACACTTGCTGAAAAGCTTGAAATAATAGATCCAGTCATCGGAAAACAGCTTGCAAATGATTTAGAGCAAGGATTGATGGCCATTCCTCTGGTTGCACACGAGGCGCTTACTACTGCTTACTTGAATGACGTAGGTAGTTTAAGCGTATATGCGCAGCAGCTTTACGGATACGGTCGCCCAGGTGATGTGTTTTTAGGTATATCTACATCTGGAAATAGCCAGAATATTTTATATGCAACAGTTCTTGCCAAGGCCATCGGAATGAAAACTATAGGCCTTACGGGAAGGGCCGGAGGAAATATGTCTAAACTTGCAGACATAACTATTCGGGTTCCTGCAGATGAAACATATATGATTCAGGAATTGCATCTTCCAGTTTACCACTGTTTATGCTTAATGCTTGAAGAATACTTTTTTGGAAGGTAGTACATGGAGAAGTATAAGTTGCTAAACACGTATGTAAACAATTTGGATATGCATGAAACAATAAGTGAAATTGAAAACTTGATTGTGCAAAAGAAGAAATCATATATCGTAGCTGTCAATGTAGATGTAATTATAAAAATAGAAAACGATTCAAATTTAAAGGAAATTGTAGATGCGGCGAATATGGTTTTGGTAGACGGAAAACCTTTAATATGGATCTCCCGTTTACAAAAGAAACCAATAAAAGAAAAAGTATCAGGTTCTGATTTGGTTCCTGCATTATGTGAAGTATCCGCTCGAAAAGGATATTCTATTTTCATTTTAGGTGGAGCACAAGGAATTGCAGAACTATAATGGTATCGTAATTTAAGACACTTCAAGA
>NZ_QWGO01000089.1:0-1090 GCF_003435535.1 Desulfotomaculum sp. OF05-3
AACAGAATGGCGACCGCTGAGCTCCGTAAAATGCAGTGCCCACGCTTCCAGCCGGATATCATATTTGTCTGCCCATTCTTTTAATGTTTTCTGCTGGTTAAGGGGATGCGTTTCCATCTGATTTACCATTGGCTTAATATTTGTGAAGTTTGCAAATTCTACCATGCGGTCTGTATAATGATTGGAGATACCGATTGCATGGAGTTTTCCTTCTTTGTACAGTTCTTCCAAAGCACGCCATGCGCCGTAAGTATCACCAAACGGCTGATGCAGCAGCATCAGATCCAGATAATCTGTACGCAGTTTTTCCACAGATTCCAGCACAGATTTTTTACACTCTTCATATCCGAAATGTTCGATCCATACCTTGGAGGTTAAAAATATTTCTTTTCTGTCAATTCCTGACTTTTCAATAGCCTTTCCAACCTCCTCTTCATTAAAATAACTCTGGGCAGTATCAATGCTGCGATATCCCACTTCCAATGCATCCCGCACGCATCGTTCACACTCATCTTTCGTAACCTGATATATTCCATTTGTTCTCCCCCTGCCTGTTGATTCATTTTTTTTCATCATGCTATAATCCTACCAGCCGGTAGCTGCTACCGGTCAAGGACTTTTTGAGATCCAAGCTGTTAAATTCAGCATTTTGAATTTAATTTTATGTTTTTAGGAGAATGTTATGTATTCCATGAAAGAGGCCTGCAAATTAACCGATATGACCTACGAAAATTTGAAATTTTATTGCAACGAAGGACTTGTTTCCAATGTAAAAAGGGATAAAAGAAATTATCGGGTGTTTGATGATCACGATATTAAATGGATCCAGAGTTTAAACTGCCTGAAAAATTGCGGTATGAGCATTGCTGAAATGAAAGAGTATCTCGCACTTTGCCTTGAAGGAGAAAAATCTATTCCAACGCGAAAAATTATTCTGCAAAATAAAAGAGAAGCTCTGCTTCAGTCTATCGAAAAATTGCAGCAGGCTGTCGCATTTATTGACTGGAAGCAGAGCTTCTATGATAAAGTCTTGTCTGGGGAAATGATGTATTATAGTAATTTAACCTGTTGTGCTAGATAAAATAATATA
>NZ_QWGO01000009.1:0-125032 GCF_003435535.1 Desulfotomaculum sp. OF05-3
TGTATTGTACGGAATTTTCAGTTCAGAAAATTCCTGCCTGTGTCCAGTAACTATATGCTGCCTGCACCATTTTTCTCAGCTTCTGGAAAATCCCAGTGTCTTCTCCAGATCCTTCTTAAACGTCAGCACATCTGTGGAAAGCTCCGCGATCCGGGCATCAGTCATGCGGCTTACAGGGGCGGAGATGCTGAGGGCATAGACCGGTTCCTTGTGGTAGTCCGGGATGCTGACCGCAATACAGCGTACACCTTCCTCGTTCTCCTCATCATCCATCGCATATCCGGCTTCCCGAACCCCGCGGATCCGATCCATGAGATCTGACAGACTCGTCACTGTATACGGTGTCAGGGAGGTGATCTCAGAACTGTTCCAGATATCTTCGATCTCAGGATCCGGCAATTCCGCAAGCAGCGCTTTGCCGACACCGGAGCAGTATAACGGGATCCGGCTCCCAACTCTCGACACCATGCGGATCGAGCTGACTGTGGACTCCACTTTATCGATATACACGGCCTCCGTTCCCTCTCTGCGGACCAGATGTACCGTCTCTCCCGTCTGCTCCGAGAGCTTCTTCAGAGACGGAT
Source organism: Desulfotomaculum sp. OF05-3 (assembly GCF_003435535.1). Classification (NCBI taxonomy): domain Bacteria; kingdom Bacillati; phylum Bacillota; class Clostridia; order Eubacteriales; family Desulfotomaculaceae; genus Desulfotomaculum; species Desulfotomaculum sp. OF05-3. The sequence continues at coordinate 585 of NZ_QWGO01000009.1, forward strand.
GGATCAGGGACGCCATATTCGTCTGTTCCAGGATCTTACTTCCGATTTCCAGAAATTTTAAGGACAGCGCATATTTTAAGGATTCCTCATCCTGACGGATATAGCCCATGTACTGGAGCGATGTCACGAGGCGGTGCGTCGTGCTCTTATGAAATCCAAGCTCAGCGCTCAGATCCATGATCCCCATAGGACCATTTTCCGCCAGACGCTCGATCACCTGGAACAGGCGCTCCGCAACCTGGATCGGATTTTTTCCTGTTTCTTCCATTCTGCTTGTTCTCCTATCTAATCCGGCAGATCATTCCTGCCAGCCGGGTATTCGCGCAGATATAACTGCAGCTTCCTGCGCAATTTCTTAATTTATGCCTGTTTGGCAAATCTGCGGATTGCCGTGCAGTCCACTGCCGATCATATAAACCGTGTCTTCTTCGTCATTTCCACGAACTCTCTGTTCGTCCTTGTGCGGGCAAACATATCCAGGATCTTCTCCACAGATTCTTCTGCCTTCATGGAGTTTGTCGCCTTGCGGACGATATCCACAGCTTCCGCTTCCTCGCTCGTAAGCAGGAGGTCGTCGCGTCTTGTGCCGGACTTTAAGATATCGATGGCCGGGAAGATCCTCTTCTCGGAAAGTTTTCTGTCGAGTACAAGTTCCATGTTGCCGGTACCCTTAAATTCCTCGTAGATCACGTCATCCATACGGCTTCCGGTATCGACGAGGGCTGTTGCGAGGATCGTTAAGCTTCCGCCCTCTCTCATGTTTCTCGCTGCACCGAAGAATCGCTTCGGCATGTGGAGAGCCGCCGGATCAAGACCGCCGGAAAGTGTGCGTCCGCTAGGCGGAACAACGAGGTTGTAGGCTCTCGCCAGTCTCGTAATACTATCCAGAAGGATCATCACGTCGCGTCCATGCTCTACAAGACGTCGCGCGCGCTCGATCACCATCTCAGAAACGCGTTTGTGGCGCTCCGGGAGCTCGTCGAAGGTGGAATAGATGACTTCCACGTTCGGTCCCACAACAGATTCCTTGATATCTGTGACTTCCTCCGGACGCTCGTCAATCAGGAGGATGATCATATGCATGTCTGGATAGTTTGTCGTCACGGCTTTTGCCACCTGTTTTAACAGGGTCGTCTTACCTGCCTTCGGCGGGGACACGATAAGACCACGCTGTCCTTTACCGATGGGGGCGAGAAGATCCATGACTCTCATGGCCGTCGTATTTTTTCCGCCTCTGACTTCCAGATTCAATCTCTGGTTCGGGAAGATCGGGGTCAGGTCCTCAAAGTTCGGGCGGCGTTCCACGACACTTGTCGGGTAGCCGTTGATCGTCTTCACATAGAGGAGTGCCGCAAATTTCTCTGTTGCGGATTTCACTCTGCGGCTTCCGCGGATGATATCACCGGTCTTCATATTGAAGCGGCGGATCTGGGACGGAGCTACATAGACGTCGTTGTCGCCCGGGAGGAAGTTCTCGCAGCGGATAAATCCGAAGCCATCCGGCATAACTTCCAGGATTCCGTTTGCCTCGATGCCGCTGTCAAGGTCCTGGAGGTCGTTCTTCGGGTCCGCAGTGTAGCTCTGGGTTCCCTGGTTTCTTGTCTGGTAACCTGCCTGATAGGTTCTTGTGCTCTCCTGGATGCCCTGGGCGTCCTGGACACTGTTCTGGCTCTGGCGGTCCTGATAGGAAGTGCCCTGTGTCTGTGCATCCTGGCCTGCGGACTGGCTGTTCTGTCTGTCCTGATAACTGCCGCTCTGACGGTCCTGATAGCTGCCCTGACGGTCCTGGTAATTATTCTGGCGTTCTCTGTAGTTATTCTGGCGGCTCTGGTATCCGCCCTGGCGGTCATTTCTCATCTGGCGCTCGCCGCGGTCCTGACGATCAGATCTCTCATAGCGTTCGGTTCTCTCCTGACGTCCTGTATGTTCCTGACGGTCTGCACGCTCTGATGCCGCAGACGCCCTCTCCGGTGCCGCGCTTTCCGTTCTCGCGCTTCCAAAACCGTTTCCAGAAGCTGCTGCCTCTACAGCTGTCCCCTGTGCCGGCACTGCTGTACTTTCTCTATTTTCACTGTTTCCCGCCGCTGCCTTTTGGCTGTCGGCGCTCTCCGCTGTCTCGCAGAGACGGTCAATTAATTCTGCTTTTCGTAAGCCGCTGATATTCTTGATTCCCTGGCTCTTTGCCAGCTCTTTTAACTGAGTCAGCGGTAATGTCGCTAATTTTTCACGCATAATGGATACTCCTTCATTCTTATTCCGGTTTTATCGTCTCGTTGGGAATCATAAAAGATTGTAACAGCCTCTCCGTCCCCGGCCCGGCTGCTTTTGAACCATTAGATTTGAAACTCTTCTCCGATGGGATCACCGCAATTACGCAGTATCGGAGGATCAGTATATCTCATTATAACGCACACATTATAAAAAAGAAAGAGGGAATTTTACAGATTTGGAATACGAAGCATCTGCACAGTTCCCTCTTTCTTTATTGTCTGCAGCATCTACAGCTTAATTGTCTTACCGCGTATACAGCGCTCAGGCAGCTCAGCGAATTATTTCACAAAATTCCTTATTCTGTCTCCCCGGCTTCTCTCTTGATAAACTCCATATGCTCCCGGATCTTCTTCTCATACCCGTTCTCCGACGGCTCATAGAACCGCATTCCCTCCATTCCGTCCGGCAGGTACTGCTGGGTGACATAGTGGTTCGGGTAGTCGTGGGCATACTTGTAGCCGAGACCATGTCCAAGCTTTTCAGCGCCCTTGTAGTGCCTGTCCTGAAGATGGGCAGGTACCGGCATGGTCCGCGTATCCGCCACGGTCTTCATCGCTTTTGCGATCCCCATGTATGCCGCGTTGCTCTTCGGCGCGGTGGCGACATAAGCTGCCGCCTGGGAGAGGATGATCTGGCTCTCCGGCATGCCGATCCGCTCAACGGCCTGGGCCGCGCTCACCGCCACCACCAGGGCGTTCGGGTCCGCGTTCCCCACGTCCTCCGACGCACAGATCATGATCCGTCGGGCAATAAATTTCACGTCCTCGCCGGCATACAGCATCCGCGCCAGGTAGTAGACCGCAGCGTCCGGGTCAGAACCACGCATGCTCTTAATGAACGCGGAGATCGTATCGTAGTGGTTGTCCCCGTCATGGTCATAGCGCACCACCCGTTTCTGGATACATTCCGCCGCCACATCGATCGTGATATGGATCTTTCCGTCATCGGATTTATCTGTCGTCAGGATTCCCAGCTCCACTGCGTTCAACGCCGCTCTCGCGTCGCCGTTCGCCACATCCGCCAGGAAATCCGCCGCCTCGTCGGTAATATCGGCGCCGTAGGTTCCCATTCCTTTTTCCGTATCATAAACCGCCCGCATCACAAGTTCCCGGATATCCTGCTTTTCCAGCGGTTTTAACTCAAAGATCCTGGATCTTGACAGCAGGGCGTTGTTCACCTCAAAGTACGGATTCTCCGTTGTCGCGCCGATCAGGGTGATCGTTCCATCCTCAACAAACGGAAGCAGATAGTCCTGCTGGGACTTATTAAAGCGATGGATCTCGTCCACGAAGAGGATCGTCTTCTGCCCGTACATACCGATGGAATCCTTGGCGTTCTTTACAATCTCTTCCATATCTTTTTTCCCGGCTACAGTCGCATTGATCTGCTCGAACCGGGCACTTGTCGTGTTCGCGATCACTTTCGCCAGAGTCGTCTTTCCCGTTCCCGGCGGACCGTAAAAGATCACGGATCCAAGCTTATCCGCCTTGATCGCGCGGTAGAGGAGCTTGTCCTTCCCGATAATATGTTTCTGCCCGACCACCTCGTCCAGAGTCGTCGGACGCATCCTGGATGCTAACGGCGACTCCTTTTCCATCGTGTTCGCTCTCATATAGTCAAATAAATCCATGGCTGCTGCCTTTCTGCGTTTTGCAGCGCTCCGTTTCCGCATGAAATATCACCATCTGCGCGCTGCATCCATTACCGCTCTTTTTGCAGGTCTTAATCGACCATCAGTTCGTCTACTGTAACAAAAGTATACCCTTTCGCTGTCAGGTTGTCAATGATCCGGAACGCCGCTTCCACAGAGGTTTTGAACTCGTCATGCATCAGGATAATGTCCCCGTCCTCCGTATCTTTCACCACTTTTGCGGTGACTTTCTCCGTATTTTTCAACCGCCAGTCGATGGAGTCCACATCCCAGAATACGGGAATCATGTCCACAGCCTCCTCCAGCTTCGCATTCCAGCTCCCATATGGCGGACGGACATACTCCGGCCAGTCCCCGGTTACTGCCCGGATCTTCTCCCGTGTGTCACAGAGTTCTTTCACTGCGTCGGAAAGCTTCTCTTTTGTGAGGTCTTTGTGGGTCAGGCAGTGAACACCAATGAGATGTCCGTCCTTTGCCATCTGCTTTACGAGATCTTCATTTCCGTCGATGCATTCGCCCACGAGGAAAAAGGTCACGCGGATTCCGCGTTCCCTGAGGCCGTCTAAGAGCGGCTTTGTGTATTTGGGATTCGGGCCGTCATCAAAGGTGAGTGCCGTATACTTTTTTGCGATGTCTTCCTGCTGGCCGTACAGATCTGATACAGCCTTTTCCGATCGTCCGGCTCCGCTGTGATCATGTCCCGAAACCTCAGTGGTCATCCCTTCGCCCGGCACAGGGATTCTTCCCGTATCGACCGGTTTTCCCTCGTGCGTATCAAATATTTCCCCTCTTCCCTTCCACATCCGCACTGCCCCCCAAGCCAGGATCATATCCACGATCAGGATCACAATAAAAATAAAAACTTTCTGTTTGAATTTCATACGCTCCTCCAGCTGCATGTATTACCGATACGTAACTGTTCGGTACTCACAGTTACGCGCAAAAATCCATTCCAAATCGGCTGTGCCGATAGGATTTTTGCCTTCTATTCTAAGTTTTCTTACGGTCAGCGCAGTAAATGCGCAGACCTACTGAACAGTTACATCGATACAATATATGCGGCCGCCCCACACTTTACCGCTCTGTTTTCTCCCTCAAAAAGACAAAGCCCCTGAAACAGCTGTATTGGGGATAAGCTGCTTCAGGGGCTCTGCCTGCTCAATATGTACCATAATATTTCCCTTTTCAGGGAAATCCACACCGGGAACATGAATTTTTTCGCCGTGGCGAGACAGCGGGCCTCCCGGCCTTCCATTTTCCTGGCAGGCATCCAATCTGCCAGAAAACCGGTCTCTATCACATCCACCACGATGTGATTCTGCAACGATCCGGCGTCTTCATAGCTGCATGATCTCGTAACTGTTCAGTACCGCTATCATTGCATGTTTTCTATAACAAGGAGTGAAATACATCTGTCTCAAGTGGGTGGACTCGGGATCCCTGTGAGTGGATCCCTGGTCCGGAAAAGGATGGGTATTTATAACTGAAAGTTTGTTTTCCTTCCTTTTTGTTTGGTGTCTTCATTATATGCCATACTATATGGAATGTCAATAGTTATTTCAAACTTTTTGTTTGCATTAATGTTATTTTGTTGACAAACAGTTTGTCATATGCTATTCTGAACTTACATCGAAGCCTGCAGAGGCATTTCTTTATACCTCTGTTTTGTTATTTTTTTCACATAGCGTATATACGGCGAACACCCCGGGGGAGATGTCCGTTTTTGACGCTTATCTTATGGGGGTACATTTATGGAAATTTCCCAGTATCTTGACTTTGACTTTCTGATCCGTTTTCTCGAGGGACTCCAGAAATTTTTAGGCGAAAACAGCGAGATCCTGATCCACGATTACCGGAAAGGATATGATCACACCATCGTTTACGCCTTAAACCCGGCGGTCAGTGGCCGTGCGGTTGGCGGTTCACCGAAGGGCGGAATGATCACACAGCTCGGAAAAGACATCGAGCCGATGAAAGACAGCATCCAGACCTTCTCCAATGGGCCGAAAGACCGTTTCTATAAATCTTTCACCACACTGATCCCGGACGAAAACGGAAAGATCGTTGGCTCTGTCTGTGTGAATCTGGACGTCTCGGATCTCCTGAATGCGCAGCGTGCGCTGGGTGCTTTTGTTCAGTACCCGATGACCCATCACGCGCCGACAAATGATATCGATGCCCTGGCCACAAAAAATGTGGATGACATTCTTAAGTACTACATGAAACAGGCGGAGCTTCTGGTCGGAAAACCGATGGGACTGATGAACAAGGAGGAAAAGATCCGCGCATTGGACTACCTCGACCAGAAGGGTGTCTTCAAAATTTCCAAAACCAGCGTTCTTCTCTGCGAGACGCTTCAGGTATCAAAATATACGCTCTACAACTACCTTGAGGAAGCACGGAGCGGACGCGGGGATAACAGCAGCGAAGAATAGCTCGCTTCTCATAAAAAACCGGAGTACAGGCATCTTGATATACTTGTACTCCGGTTTACATTTCTCGCAACTGTTCAGTACCTGCATAGCTGCGAACAAAAAGCCCATTCTATTAGAGCTGTTTCTGTGCCACCTCAATAACACATTCATGTTTCTTAGTCACTCTGTCATAATTAATTCCAACCAATAGCAGATTTCCCTGATAATCTTTTAAAGCACTTCCATAATTCTTTTCTTTGATCTGGTTCAGCGCACCGGCTACGCTTTTATCCCACTTCAGTTCAATCACCACCGCCGGTTTATCCAGATGCGTCTTGCGCGGAATCATACATATATCAGCAAAACCTTTTCCTGAAGGTAATTCGCGGATCATCGTATAGTATTCCCGTGCAAAATAGAATGCAAGATTGACCGTGCAACTGAGCGAATTCTCGTCATTATATTGAAGAATAGACATTTCCTCATGCGCTTTATCAATTCCGGAGGCGACAGTATCCGCATCCATTGCCCACAATGCCTCTAATAATTTTCTGGATGACTCCACGGAATCTGCAACTCCATGCCAGTTCATTGTACTGATCGCATTTACATACTCCTGTGAAACCTCTTTGTTTGGTATCGCTGCAGTTTCTCTGATACTGTCATAGGTTAAATATCCAAGATGAACCAGTAATGTCAGAATATCATCTTTTGTCGCAAATGTGGTCATATCATTGCTGAATGTTCCAATATTGATTGATACCGACTCACCTGCAAGCATTCTCACCACTGAATCCTGCAGACCATCCATATCCATTTGGATATAAATCTTCAGAGCTTCATATGTTTCTGTCTGATTCCAATAAGTACCGAATTTGTGCCGCAGCATGGCTTCAACAACAGACTTTGGACTGTACATGGAGTAATATCTGTCACCCGATTGATGATGAGCAATCAGATCATATCCATCATACCACTGTTTTGCCTCATCGAAACTCATTTGATACTTTTTACACAGGTCCGATACTTCCTGCTCTGTAAATCCAAAATATTCTGCCATATCACCAGGATCTGTCATGGAATACTCAGTAAACATGTTAAGTGCCGAATGGGATCCATATTTTTTTATAGGCAGAATTCCTGTCATATAAGCCAGAGCAACATAATCCTTGTCCTTAAGCCACGCGCGAAGAAAATCCAGATATTTTTTCTGCGCATTCTGATCCTGCTGATACTCCCGGAAAAGGCAGTCCCACTCATCGATCAGAATCACAAAAGAACGCTTTGTTTTCGCATAGATATCTTTCATCACCTGAATCAGATTATTTTCATCCCGGAACCGAATATCTCCAAAATGTTCCACAAGATCAAACACCAGGTATTTCTGCAGCATGGCCAGCATATCATCCATGCCGTGGGTCATGCTGAGAAACTCCTGCATATTGACTTTGATGACATCATATTGGTTCAGATGAACATGGTAAGAAGCTGCCCCGCTGATTTTTAGAGACGCAAACAAGCTGGAGGAATCCTCTCCCCGGTCATAATACGCAGCCAGCATATCTGCTGCCATTGACTTTCCAAAACGCCTTGGCCGACTAACACACAGGAACTTCTGCCGGGTATTCAGAACCGCATTTGTCTTCTCGATCAGTCCTGTTTTATCCATATAAATTTCCGAGTTTAAACTTTCCTGAAATCCTTTGCTTCCCGGATTCAGATAGCTTCCCATGTGACTCCCTCCCTGCGAGATATATTTATATTACTCTTATTATACCTGATTCTGATTGAGATCACAAGAACCGTCCGTCTTTATGCCTTATGAAACCCCTTCCGATAACAGAGTGTCCTGATCACGAGCTACCGATGATCAGCCGAACGTCTGCCAGACCGGCAGGTTCAATTTTCTGTCAGATCGTCACATCCTCCAGCACCTTCAGCTGATCCAGCCCCGCGCTTCCACCTGAGATCAGGAAGCAGACCTTCTCATCCTTTTTCACCTTCGCAAGTCCCTGTAAGACCGCACCGACGGTGATGGCGGAGGACGGCTCGCAGAAGATCTTTCCCTCTGTCAGGAGCAGCTTCCATGCTTTTAACAGATACTCATCCTCCACATCAAAAAATCCGTCCACGTTCGCCGCCACATACGGATAGCACTGGTCTCCCGGCATCTGGGACACAAGAGCGTCCGCGATAGACTTCTTCTGTTCAACCTTCACCGGCTTTCCGGCCGCCAGACTTGCGCTGTATCTCGGAAGCGCTGCCGGCTCTGCTCCGTAGACCTTAACACTGTTATCCATACCCTTTACCGCCGTTGAGACACCGCCGATGAGTCCGCCGCCGCTGACCGGAACGATGATCGTATCGATCTCCGGACACTGTTCCAGAATCTCAATTCCCGCGGTTCCCTGTCCGGCCATAATCTCCTCGTCGTTGTACGGCGGAACCATGGTCGCATTTTTCTCCCTGCAGATCCGCTCCGCAACGTCAAACCGCTCAGATGTCTCACACTGAACGACCTCCGCTCCCAGCTCTTTGATCGCATTTACTTTAATAGCCGGTGCCGTATACGGCATCACGATCGTCGCCTTTGCACCAAGCTTCTTTGCAGTATACGCCACTGCCTTTCCGTGGTTTCCCGAAGATGCCGCGACGATCCCGCAGCTTAACTGCTCCGGTGTCAGCATCCTGATCTTGTTGACCGCTCCGCGGAGCTTAAATGCGCCGGTGATCTGCATGCACTCCGCCTTCAGATACACCTGACAGCCAAGGTACTCGTCCAGCTTTTCCAGACGGATGAGCGGTGTTCTCGTCGTGTACGGGGCGATCCTGTTTTTCGCTTCAAAAATTTTTTCCAAGGTAAGAGACATATGTTTTTCCTCCTCTGCGTTGATGCTTTGATTGTACCATCCGAAACCCCAGATGTAAAACAAAAGAGAGCCAGATTTCTCTGGCTCCAAAAAAGGGGTATTTAAACATATGAGATTGAGCTAAATATAAAGGGCAGGTCTTCTGTCTTTAAAGGATGGAAGTTTGCTCTCCACTTCCTTGATCCGATCCGTATCCACATATACCGGAATCAGTTCTTCTCTTTCATTTCCAGCTGCAAAGGCAACTCCCATCGGATCGACTGCTACACTCTCACCCATCGCTGTGCCTCCGCACTGATCACACGCAAGTACGAAAAATGTGTTTTCCAGTGCTCTGGAGGTAATCAGTGTACGGAACTGATGACTCTTTAAATCGCCTTTGAACCATGCAGTCGGCATGATGACGATCTCAGCTCCTTTGGCCTTCTGGTAGCGTGCTACCTCCGGGAATCGAACTTCGTAGCAGACAAATAAACCGAGCTTTCCAAACGGAGTATCTACTGGCTCAAAGAACTTGTCTCCAGCTTTATACTCATTGGATTCCTTGTATCCGAACGCATCATATAAATGCGTTTTTCTGTAAGTCTGTACGATTTCTCCCTTGTTATTCACCATAACAACTGTATTGTAACAGCGATGATCAGCCGGATCCTCAATGGTCTCCTTCATTCCGAATGTGAGCCATACATCATGATCTGCGGCTAATTTTTTCATTCCCTGCACAAATTCTCCGTCCAGCGGTTCCGCAACCGCATTTGCTGTTGCAATGTCTGTACCAGCCGGAAAACGGCTCATAAAAGTTTCTGGAAAAATAATCATACCCGGATGATATTTTTCTGCTGCTTCCTTTACTAAGCTGTCAGCTTTCTCGAGATTATCTTTTGGATATTCAGTTGGTGCGACCTGTGCCATAACAAATAAGCTTTCCATGTCTTTCTCCCACAGAATTTATTTCCCTTATCATACTACATATCACACACTTTTTCTATATACAGATTCAGTGTTTTATTTGGCCCTAAAAAGCCATTTTTTAGATTCCGACAGAATACAGAAAGAGACAGGCATCCCCGTCTCTTTCTTATCGTACACAGTTCTTTCCCCCATTATCAGCTCTTTACGATCGACCGATTATCTTTATCCCCACACCATCTTTCTTTTCCTACTTAACCCACTTTTCAACCTTTTCCACATGGAATCCAACAGCATGGGCTATCTGCTCCAGCGGCAATCCTAGTTTTCGAAGATTTATGGCCGTCAATTCAGCCTGCGTCTCTCGTCCTTCCTCATAACACTCTTTTTCCACCTCATCCATTGTCCGGTACATCTCGTTCACTCCCTTCGAATTTTCCTTGAGATACCTTGTTCTTTCTGCCAGCAATCCGTAATGCATGTCATCTGCATCTGCGCAGTTGAAATCATGCATCAGCTTTCCAATGGCGGAATCGTCACGGTACTCTCCGTTCACATATAGAATATGTGCCCCATCACCAAACGGTTGGTTTAATGTCTGATTCATATTCTGGATCATATACACCGCCTTTTCCGTGATAAAAATCACCCCCCTAAAATTGTATTTTTTCAACAATCCTAAAAAAGCGGATCTGATATGAACTGTTGATTGTGTGACTTTTCCCCGTAGGGCTCGCCGAGATAGGTTTCGAAAACACGTGTTATTGCCGGATTTTTGTTTTTATCCCTACTCACCCATACAATAAAACGTAAATTCTCCTTCTGCCAGGAGCTTCCCCGTATCGGTCTCCACGACCTCGGCTTTTGTAAAGCAGACGGTCTTTCCGCGCTTTGTGATCTTCGCCAGCCCCTGAATGTTTTTTGCGCTGCTGCCGCGAAGGAAACGGAAAGAGCTGTCCAGAGTCACATATTTTCTTCCGTCATTCCTCGTTACAAGTCCCGCGGCAACCTCCGCCATCACGAACATCAGGCCGCCGTGGACGGTCTGCATGGCATTCAGGGAATCCTCTGTGATCTCAGCCCGGACCTCGGCCCGGTCTTCCGATAATGCGACCGCACGGATCCTGTTGTGAAGCATAAATGGGTTTGTTTGATTCACACGCTCCATCTGTTCTACATACGTTTCTTTTCCGGGATTCTCCATATCATTTCCTCCATATTTCTACTTCTGTCCTTCTGATTTTCCACATGATCTTCTGTCTGTGACGATGATCATTTATTCGTGCAGTTTGCAGCATCGATGGCGATCGCCAGCATCAGTGCCATAATTTCGTCCTTAGGATCCAGAATGTCAATCACATAGGTATCGCCCCAATGGAACGGCTTCTTTGAAATATGAACCACCGCACAGCACTCCTCATACACATCGTAGTCCCAGGCCAGAAAATCGCCCTCACACCGCCATCCGTTGTAATCCAGTTCATACCGCGGCTTAAAGAAGGTAAACTCTTTCTGCACACTTCCGAATTCTTTTCCATCGATCTCGATATCGAATGCCGGAAGCAGGGTAAGGAGGCGTTGTTTCACCATGCCGACTTCCCGTCCGCTCTTGTCGTATACGTGGATCTGATGCCCCAGTGCAAAAAATTCCGCTTTTACAAAATATTTCGGTTCTTCCTTCTCATCATACACGTCATATGTATCGGTCCATGAAAAAACTCTTTGTTTGATCAGCAGCTGCATCGTTTTCTCCTTTCTTAAAACGTCCGCTCCCATCCCGCAAACGCCTCATCCACCGCCGCCAGATATTCCGGCACATGCTGGGATTTGCGGATCTTTTTGGCTAATTTTTCACTGTCCGGAACCTCCTCTAACATATAGCTCCAGAGGTCTTTCATACGGAAAAGAAGATTTCTGTCGCCGGACATGGTCTCGCGGTAATATTCAAAGATCTCATCGTGGAAGGCACGGATCCGGGGCATGAGATTGTCTCCCGTGTTTCTGGACTCCGGTACTGTCTTTTCCGCCTGCTCCGGTGATGTCTCTTTGTTTCCGTTTTCTGTTCCTGCACAGACCTGGGCATTTTCCACACCGGCTTCTTCTATTTTTATCAACTCTGCCAGTGCCGGATTTCTGATGAGTCCCCTCCCGATCATCACGTTTTCCACCGTCGGGAATTTCTCCCGAAACTTTTTCATATGCTCTGCCGTGAACAGATCTCCGTTGTACACGATAGGATTCCGGCTTTCCTTTAAAATATCCGCAAATACATCAAGATGCGGAACACCTTTATAAAACTCCTTCTGGATCCGCGGATGCACCGTCAGTTCGCTGATCGGATACCGGTTGTAGATTGCCATGATCTCCGGCCACTCTTCCACTTCATTCTTTCCGATCCTGGTTTTAACAGAGATCTGGAACTCCCCGTTTCTCACCGACGCATCCGAGAACACTTCATCAAAAAAACGATCCAGATCATCCGGGTAAAGTAAAAAACCGGAACCTTTTTTCTTCGCTGTGACCGTCCCTGAGGGACATCCAAGATTCAGGTTGATCTCCCGGTATCCCATCTCTGCCAATTTCTTTGATGCCAGAAGGAAATCTCCCGCCCGGTTCGTCAAAATCTGCGGCACCACCGGTACCCCCGCATTATTCTCCGGCAGCACATCCCGCATCTCCTTCACGCTCATCCCCTGCTCCGGTCCCGGTGCCAGAAACGGCGTAAAATATTTGTCCACACCACCGAAATACTTGTGGTGCAGATTCCTGTATGGATATGTTGTGATTCCCTCTAATGGGGCGAAATATAGATGCAGCATGTCATGTTCCTCGTATCTTTTCGTAAACTCACAGTTCTTCCTGAACTGTTTTTCTTATCGTACCACATTTGGAACGCCAGGGCAAATTATAAAATCTTCTATAACATGCTAAGGTATGGATATCTGACAGCAATTCTTATTTCTTTTGCTCTGACTCATTCGGACCTGCTCGTCCACTTAACCATTTTTCTGCAGTTATTAACACAATCTATTTCATTTTTCTGCACGTATAAATACGTCTCTATTTTTCATTGACTAACACATCTGCACCTGTCATAATCAAAGAAGAAATCTATATGAAAACCTCAGAACTGATAAAACTGTTAAAGCGTGCGAAGTGCCGCAGAATTCGAAACGAAAGCCGTCATGACATCTGGTATAGTCCAATGACAAACCGTGAATTTCCTGTTACAATTTTCCCTTTTTTTCTCTGCCTTTTCTCTGGAAAACTATCCTTTTTTCATCTATACTATATTCATAGTCCCATTACGACATCATTGCTGTTTATCTCATTTGGAGGTGCTTTTATATGACAGAACTCAGTATTCATGAATTATCCCTTGGTTTTTCCCATGACAGACAGATGCTTGTGGAGTTTCTCGCAAAGCATCATTTAAATTATGAGGACGATATCGAGGCGGCGTTCGGCGTGTTTGATTCAGATGAGAATCTCACAGGATGCGGATGCTGCGCAGGAAATCTTTTAAAATGTTTTGCGGTAGATGAGAGTCTCAGAGGTCAGAATGCTCTCGGAAGTCTCGTGTCCAGACTTGTCGAAAACCGGTTTGAGGCAGGGCATTACGATCTTTTTGTGATCACCAGACCGAAGAACAAAGTGCTTTTCACATCCTGCGGATTTTATCCTCTGGCAGAGACAGAAGCTGTCCTGATGCTGGAGAATAAGAAATCCGGACTGGACAACTATTATAAGAAATTTCTCGCCGGGACAGATACCGATGAGAACGTGGGCTGTATCGTCATGAACTGCAATCCCTTCACGAAAGGTCATCTCGCGCTGATCACTTACGCGGCAAAATCATGTTCCCTGCTCCATATCTTCGTGGTTGAGGAGAACCGTTCCTGTTTCCCGTTTGCAGACCGGCTCCGCCTTGTCCGTGAAGGAACCGATCATCTTCCAAATGTCATCGTACATCCATCCGGTCCATATATGATCTCCAACGCTACATTCCCGACCTACTTCTTAAAGGACTGCGAGGACGCGGCGAAGATCCAGAGTGAGCTCGACATCACACTGTTCGCGTCGAGGATCGCTCCGGTCCTTCATATTACAAAACGTTTCGCCGGAGAAGAGCCTTTTGATCCGGTAACAAGACGCTACAACGAGGCAATGATCCGCATTCTCCCAAAATACGGCATCTCCTTCATCAAGATCGACCGGATCACCACAGAGGGACCGGATGGAAAGCCGGAGGTCATCAGTGCTTCCAGAGTTCGGAAATTGTTGGATGAGCAGGGCGTGACCGACGAAGTTCTGTCGCTGGTGCCGGAGTGTACGGCGAAGTATTTAAAGGAAAGCTTTAAGTAACTGCGAATTCTCCTGCCAATCCTGTTCTCTGACGTTTTTTCAGATGCATGATAGCTGAAATGCTGTGCGAAAGTAAAGCGGACATTCGCAATCCGCTTCGCTACTTGCTCATGAACGCAGTCGCTTCGCGATCTGTCAGTGGGAGCTTTCAACTCCCACTGACATAAGCATCCCACTCACCGCTTAGTGCTCCGCGCGCTTGAAGCGGGGGAATGCTTATCTGCGTTCAAAAAGTCTTTGCACAGCATTTTCTGCATTTAGGAAGTTCGAATTAAATTCCAAATGGAGTGTTTTTTTATGAACCTGAATAATGTAATTACCGGCTCACCGGTGACTTCCGTGGAACTTCGCGCCGCCAGAGACCGGCGCGTCCTGAAAAAATGGGAACTTCTTACTACCGGCGGGGAGATCTGTCTTGTGGAGTTTTCCTTAAATATTGCCGGGACAGTCAAGACGTTTCCCTTCGCCCGGGCGGCATTCCAGGAGGAAGTACGGGAACTGTCTGACCGCCTCTCCCGTTTCTCTGTTCTGAAAACGGAGGTTTATGAGAAAAATACCGGTGACTGCGCGTTCTTTCTTTTAAAGTCCCAGGCCATACAGGTCAAAAAATTTCTCGTCTCCGTCGAGGAAAGCCACCCTTTGGGCCGTCTCTTCAACCTTGACGTCTGCGGTCCCGATGGAATTTCCGTAAAGCGGCATGATCTCGGACTTCTCCCCAGAACCTGTCTTGTCTGCGGGGAAGATGCCCATGTCTGCGCACAAAAAAAGTCCCATTCCATGGAGCTGATCCAATGGCAGACGGCAAAGCTCTTCCATGAATTCTTCCGGGACCGGGCGGCTGATCAGGCGGCTTCCGCGGCGGTACGGGGACTGCTCTACGAGGTTTCAACCACCCCGAAGCCGGGACTGGTGGACCGGAACAACTCCGGCTCCCACAAAGATATGGACTTTTTTACATTCCTTGACAGCAGCGCCTCCCTGATCCCGTGGTTCCGGGAATTCTTCTGCCTGGGATGGGATCACAGCAGTGAGTCGGACAGGCAGCTCTTTGAACGGCTTCGCTATGCCGGGCAGCGGGCTGAGACCGCCATGTTTTCCGCCACGGGCGGGATCAACACCCACAAGGGACTTGTCTTTGCCTCGGCGATCCTCTGCGGGGCGCTTGGAAAAGTTCACGCGGGTCAGGAGCTTCCGCCGCCGTTGGAGGATGTGCTTCAGGAATGCAGGAAGTTAGGGGAGTGCTCTCTCGCAGATCTGCATCGACTTCCGAACGTGCAGACTCCGCTTCCCGATTCCGAAATCCAACATATTTCCGGACATACACCTGACAAGATGCAGTCCGATCCGCAAAGCGCTTCTGCCCCCGACGTCAGAACACATTTCGTATCACTTTCTACGAACGGGGAACGCATCTTTACCGCCTACGGTATCCAGGGTGCCCGCGGTGAGGCGGCTGCCGGTTTCCCATCCGCAGTCCAGATCGGTCTGCCATCCCTGAAAAAATGGCTTTTCTCTGGTTTCTCTTTAAATGACGCCGCCGCCATGGCTCTTCTCACCCTGATCTCTGAAGTTGACGACACCAATATGGTTCACCGGGGAGGGCCGGAGCTTGCGAAAAAAAGCAAAGAGCAGGCAAAGCGCCTGCTCTCCACTGTCACAAAAGAAAATTTTAAAGAGACCCTGAACTCCCTGGACCATCAGTACATCACAGACAACTTAAGTCCCGGCGGCTGCGCAGACCTTCTCGCCGTCAGCCTGATGTTCTATTTTCTGGAATCTGCCGGTATGATTGCGGATATTTAAGATGGTCCAAAGGCGCTGCTCATGCCGCGTGGGGACCGCTTCTTTCCACCCTGCCAGTAATTTCTTCTGAGTATGTGAGACCGGCAGCTTCCACCGTTGGCAGCTTCTTCTAAATACCTGACTGCCGAAAAGGCCAGCAGCTCTGCTTATCTAAAGAGCTGCTGACCTTTTTCTTACTCCATCGTTACCTTCACGCCGTCGTCCTCAGTCCATCTGATCTCATACGTATCTGCAGTGTAGGTAAATCCATTGATCTCCATTTTTCCATCTCCGGTATTCTTGAAGGAAAGGGTGAAATCAGTACAGTCATCCGTGTCTTCTCCCACATACAGATAGAGCGGGCTGTCCGGATCATTCGGCTTTTTCATTATATTTCCGATCTCTTCTGCCATCTCACGCTTATCGAATTCTCCGGAAAGACCATGTTCTGCTTCACAAATTTTAAACGCTTCCGCGATCCGATGTCCCTTTTCATAGAACACTGCGCTCCTCGCGCGATTTACGTAACCATTATAAACTCCAATGCTCACAGAAGCCAGGATCACCATGATGACAATTACCACCATCAGCTCTACTAACGAGTATCCTCCATGATCCAGTCTCTTCATTTTCTGCTTTCTTTTCGCCATACACACCCCCAGCTTTCTTCGTTGAACCGGGGTACCCGATGACATTTTCCGTTATTCTGTTATTCCCCGGCTGGTTATTTGTTACATTGGGTACTTGTAACTGTAAAGTTACAGACAATTGTACTCTTTGTTTATAACATATGGTCACATGGCGTTCTATTGTCCAAATTATGTCACCAGATCAGGCCTGTTCTTTCTCCCGTTCTGCCACTGCCATGGCGATCTTTTCCGGTGTGATCGGGAGTTCGTAGAACCTGGTTCCTGTGGCGTTAAAGATCGCATCCGACACAGCCGGAAGCGGTGTATTGATCACGACTTCACCGATGGATTTCGCGCCAAACGGTCCCGCATCCTCGTAGCTGCTCTCAAACTCTACACAGATATGTCCGATATCGATACGGGTCGGGATCTTATACTGCATCAGGGAGTTCTCCGCAAGTTTTCCCTGTGCATTATAGGTGATATTTTCCGTGAGTGCCATGCCGATTCCCTGAAGGATACCGCCCTCTGCCTGAACTCTTGCCAGGTTCGGGTTCACCGGTGTTCCGCAATCCACGGCAGCCGCATAGTTGATGACCTTCGCCTCACCGGTCTCAAGATCTACCTCGACCTCCGCAGCGCCCACCATGAACGGCGGCGGAGAAAGCGGAGACGAATTCGTCACGGTCGCTTCTAAAGCGATCTCATTTCCGCACATGGAAGCCGTCGCAATATCGGTAAGTGATACCTGTCCGGCAAAATCTTGTCCCGCTCCTTCCCTGCGAACGGATTTTCCGTCAAATACGACCTCATTCTCCGGACACTTTAAAAGTCCGGCACCAAGCTTGCAGATCTGTTCCCGTATCTTTAATGCACACTGTTCTACGGCTTTTCCGGTTACATATGTCGTACTGGACGCATAGGATCCGGAATCATACGGAGAGGAATCCGTGTCTGCACCAAGAACAATGATCTCCTCCACTGAACACTCCAGCACCTCTGCCGCGATCTGTGCAAGGATCGTATCGCAGCCCGTTCCCATATCGGCAGCGCCGATGGAAAGCGTGTAAAATCCGTCATCATTGACCTTAATCGTCGCACTTCCCACATCGACGGAGGTAATTCCGGAGCCCTGCATCGCCATTCCCATTCCGACAGCACGGACCTTTCCGTTGCCCATATCGCGGACCGGATACTTCTCCTCCCAGCCGATCATCTCCTTCACGCGGGTAAGACAGCGGTCCAACGCACAGCTTGTATTGACCTGACCATAATACGCAGGCATCACATCGCCCTCTCTTACGATATTCTTCTCGCGGATCTCAAAGGGATCCATGTGGAGCTTCGCCGCCAGCTCGTTCACCGCCGACTCCACAGCAAACAATCCCTGAGTCGCTCCGTATCCCCGGTACGCACCTGCGGACATGTGGTTGGTATAGACAACATCGCTCACAAAGCGGAATGCTTTTGCCTTTCCGTAAAGAGGGATCGATTTGTGACCGGAAAGTCCTACGGTGGTCGGTCCATGCTCTCCATACGCGCCTGTATTGGACAGCGTATACATATCGATTCCGTTCACAATGCCGTTTTTATCTGCACCGACCCGCACATGGATCTCCATCTCATGACGCGGGGTGGAGGCAATCATGCTCTCCTCACGGCTGAAAATAATCTTTGACGGCTTTTTCGTCATCCATGTCACATATGCCGGATATACCTCACTGACAGAGGTCTGCTTTGCACCGAAGCCGCCTCCGATCCTCGGCTTGCTGACGCGGATCATGGTCTTCGGAATATGGAGCGCATTGGAGATGATCCGGCGGCAGTGGAAGACGATCTGGGTAGAGCTCACTACGTTTAAACGTCCGTAGGTGTCGATGGTACAGAAGGTACGGAACGTCTCCATCATGGTCTGCTGACACGCCTTCGTATGATAGACCCGGTCGATTACGATCTCGCTGTTCTTTAAGACCTCCTCGATATCTCCGGAGCCGGTCTCGTCATGGGCGCACAGATTTCTCCGGTTGTCCGCCCCGACCGGAACCAGGCTCTCCCAGTTCTCTTCCGGATGCACCAGGATCGGATTGTCCTTTGCTTTTCGGAAATCAAGAAGCGGTTCCAGAACCTCATACTGGACCTTGATAAGCTTTAATGCCTTGTCCACACATTTTTCATCACGACCGGCAACGATCGCCACCACATCTCCGACAAACCGTACATGGCGGTCGATCAGCAGGCGATCATACGGGCTCGGCTCCGGGTAGGTCTGACCTGCCTGAGTATATCTTCTTCCGTCCTGTGGGATATCCTCCCATGTATAGATTGCCTCGATGCCGTCCACCTTCATTGCGGCAGCCTTGTTTACGGATGTCACCATCGCATTTGCGTAAGGAGATCGCAGAAGCTTCACGATCAGGCAGTCCTTCGGTGCGATATCATCCACATAGACCGGCTGTCCCGTTACGAGCTGCATCGCGTCCTTTTTCCGTACCGGTTGATTTACATATTTCATGACTTCTCCGACTCCTTTCCGCTTTTCTCCTTTTTCCATGCAAGGAACGCCTGGATCCCGCGGAGCTGTCCCTCATAGCCTGAGCAGCGGCACAGGTTGCCGGCAAGATATTCCCTGATCTCTTCCTCTTCCGGGTACTCGTTTTCCCGGAACAACGCCAGTGCGTTCATGATAAAGCCCGGATTGCAGAAGCCGCACTGCTCCGCGCCCTGATCCGCAATAAATGCCCCAAACTCCTTCGCCTCCTCCTGAAGTCCCTCCAGGGTCGTCACCGTTCTTCCGTCCGCTCTTGCCGCAAGCACCGAACAGGATAATACCGGCTTCTCATCTAAAAATACCGTACAAAGACCGCAGTTTGATGTCTCACAGCCGCGCTTCACGCTGTAGCATCCGTGATCCCGCACAAAATCGATCAAAAGCATGTCCGCGTCGATGTCGGCGGAGATCTTCTTTCCGTTTAATGTCATGGTAATGTTCATGATATAATTCCTCTATAAATTTTTTTCACTTTCATCTGATTGATCCGGCTGGAATTCTTCCTTATTTTCCCGCCAGCTTACAGACAGCTCTCCTTACCAGAACTCCCGCCAGGTGTTTCCGGTACTCCGCGCTTCCTCTCGTGTTGGAGCCGGTCTCGACCTGTTCTTTTACACATTTCGCCGCATTTTCTGCCATGTTTTCCACATCTGCGGCTTGAATATCCGCGTCTGCAAGTTCAAAAAGTACTGCCTTTCCAGGTCTCGCCCCGATGGAAAACCGGTATCCTGCCTCCGTCTTTGCCGCCGCGCAGGTCAGTACCGGAAAGTCTGTCTGGCTGTTGCGGACAGACTGGTAATCGAACGCTGCCTTTTCTTTCTTCACGATGAGCCGCACCAGGATGTCCCTGTCATACGGCATCTTCGCATACTCCTTTAACGGAATGATCCCGCCTTTATAAAGCTCCACATAGCTGTCCATGGTCAAAAACATCGTCAGCACATCGGAAAATCCGTATCTTCCATAAATACTTCCACCCACTGTCGCGAGATTCCGGAACTGGACCCCGACGATATGGCGCACGGACTCCCTCGCCGCGCCGTCCGTGTATGAATTGAGTCCCGGATCAAGCTCCAGGTCTCTCAGTGTCACCATGCAGCCGATCCGGAATTCCTCCCCCGTCTCCTCGATGGTGTCAAGTCCGAGACCGGAGAGGTCGATCGCCGTACCGATCTGCATCTTTCCCATTTTCAGCCAGACCATACCGCCGAGCACGCGGTTGCTCTTCTTCTGATTTAACTGCCATGCCTCTTCCAGGCTTTCCGCACGTTTATATTCCCTGATAACTCTCATTCTTTGCTCCTTGTCGCTACAAAAACTTCATATCTGTCCAGCATTTTCACAGCCTGCGCAGACAAGCGTGTAATCCCTATCGAACAGTTGTAAAATATACTTTAATTTTAACATACTTTCTGTTATAATTCCGTTGTAGTTAAAAAAACATAACGAAATTTCAACACAAAAATATTGAAAGAGGACAAAAGATCATGAAAAAAAATCTCAAGAAGCTTTCCGCCCTGCTCTTAGCTCTCGCATTATCCGTGAGCACAACTGCATGTGGAAACAGCACTGCATCCACGACGACCGCGGCTGAGACAGCTGCTGAAGTTACCACAGAAGCCGCATCCGAATCCGCAGCTGAGACATCTGCGGCGGCCGGCGACGAAATGACTGTCACCTATCCAGTCACCATCACTGACCATCTTGGCCGTGAGGTTACGATCGAGAAACAGCCGGAATCCTTCGTCAGCGGCTACTATATCTCCACAAGCCTGATGATCGCCCTTGGTCTCGATGACCAGTTAGTCGGCGTTGAGGCAAAGGCCGACAAGAGAAACATCTACAAATTAAGCGCTCCGGAACTCACAGAACTCCCGTCTGTCGGAACAGCGAAAGAGTTTGACCTTGAGGGCTGTGCCGCATTAAAGCCGGACCTTGTGATCGTTCCGACAAAGTTAAAAGATTCCATCCCGGCTATGGAAGAGCTTGGTCTCACCGTAATCGCTGTAAATCCGGAAGACCAGACAAAGTTATTCGAGACCATCGACATGATCTCCACAGCCGCAGACGTAGTTGAGAAAGGCCAGGAGCTGGAGTACTGGATCTCCGACGCTCTTGAGAGCTTAAAGAAATCCCTCGACGGCGTTGAGACTCCGTCCGTATACCTTGCAGGCAACAGCGCTCTGTTACAGACCGCTGGTCCGGAGATGTATCAGTCCACCCTGATCGAGAACGCCGGCGGCGTGAACGCGGCTTCCGACATCACTGATACATACTGGGCAGATACTTCCTACGAGCAGATTCTCTCCTGGAACCCAGACTACATCGTACTCGCTGCTGACGCTGACTACGATGTTGACTCTGTTCTGAACGATTCCGCTCTCGCTGACTGCACAGCTGTAAAAGAAGGACACATTGCCCAGATCCCGAGCGACATCGAAGCTCTCGATTCCCCGGTACCGGCAAGCTTTTTAGGCAGCTACTATGTCGCTTCCATTCTTCACCCGGACGTTGTAACTGAAGACGATTTCAAGACTACAGAAAAGAATTTCTATGAAACATTCTATGGCTTCACTCCGGAAAGCGCAAACTGATTCCAACCGGACAATGGCAATTTTAACTCTGGCGATGACATTTCTTGTCATCGCCTTTGTTTCAGCACTGACTACCGGAAAGTACCCGATCTCCCTGGCGGATCTTTGCGCAGGGGAACCAATGGCGGTCCGCACTTTTACCATACTCCGCCTGCCCCGCGCCCTCATGGGACTCGTCGGCGGCTTTGGCCTCGGTGTGGCCGGGTTCGTCTACCAGACGGTCTTCCGGAACCCGCTGGCGTCCCCCGATATCATCGGCGTCTCTTCCGGTGCCAGCGCAGGTGCCGCCTTCGCAATCCTTTTTACCTCCGCTGCATCGCCGTCCACCACGGTCTTCGCGTTTGTCGGCGGACTTCTCGCAGTTTGTCTGTCCCTTGGACTCACCGCCCTTTCCCCAGTAAAGGAACACTCTTCCATTGTTCTCGCGGGGATCGCGGTCCACTCCCTGGCGCAGACATTTCTCATGGTGCTGAAGCTCATGGCTGACCCGGAAAAACAGCTGGCTTCCATCGAATACTGGATCATGGGAAGTCTTGCGGGCGTCACTGCCTCGAAGATCCCGTTCCCTGTTGTGATCATTCTGTTTAGCTCCGCCGTTATTTTCCTGCTCCACCGCCATATACTGGCGCTGTCGGTGCAGGAGGACGAGGCACGAATGCTGGGTGTCTCTGTCCAGAAGACCAGGTTTTTCGTGCTTTTCCTCGCGACACTCACGGTGGCTGCCGCAGTCAGCGTCACGGGGCTTATCAGTTTTATCGGTCTTCTCGCCCCGCACACGGCGAGACTTCTCACCGGGCACAACAGGCGGTCATCCTGTCTTTTGAGCGGGATCATCGGAAGTGTCCTGCTGCTCACTGCGGACGTATTGGCGAAGTCCCTGACTGCGGTGGAATTGCCTGTGAGTATCTTCACATCGCTTCTCGGTGCACCGTTTTTGATCTATCTGATTCTCTCGAAAAGGAGGAGCTGAGTCAAAATGGCTGATTTTTTTTCTGTTCAGGATATCTCCCTCTGTCTCGGCGGACGGCAGATCCTGGATCATGTCTCCTTTTCTGTTGACACACCAGGACGTGTGATCGGACTTCTGGGGCCAAACGGAGGTGGAAAGACCACACTTCTCCGGGCCATCTGCGGGGAATTGCCCCATGACGGGCATGTTTTTCTTGAAGGTGCTGAGCTCGCCGGACTGCGTTCAAAGGAACTGGCACGGCGGGTCAGCTATATTCCGCAGCAGAGCGGGATCTCGATCTCCATGAGTGCCATAGATGTGGTACTGATGGGATTTTATCCAAAATTAAAGCTACTCAGCCAGCCGTCCGCGGATATGAGAGCGGCGGCACTCCGGGCTCTGGAACAGGTCGGGATGGCTGGTCTCGCAGACCGGGATTACCTGACGCTCAGCGGTGGAGAAAAGCAGCTTGTGATCCTGGCCCGGACGCTGGTGGAAGGCACGAAGCTGCTGCTCTTCGACGAGCCGGACAGTTCGCTGGATCTCGGAAATAAGTACCGGATGGTGCGGATGATCATGGAATTAGTGCATGGGCGTCCTGGAAAAGCTGGTCTGATCTGCCTTCATGACCCGGTTCTGGCGCTTGCCTGCTGTGACACGCTGATGCTTTTAAAAGATGGCCGCCTGATCTGCACGCTGCAGCCAAAAACTGACTCTGTCCAGGATATGGAAAAGGCGTTTTCTGAAATTTATGGGGCGGTAAGACTTGTTGCTGTTGCGGATCCGGAAATCTCGAACCATAAGCGGCTCATCCTGCTTCCCCTTCTGTAATTATTCTGCTGCGGATCTTTCTCCCGCAGTGCTGAATAATTTTACTGTTTCCAGATTGGCATTTATGATATTATGGTAACTGTTCAGTATCCTCACAGTCACATATTATGATCATAATAATTCTTGAAAGAAGGTGTTCTCCATGATATCCGACATCCGAGTTTTTCTCTGCGACGATGACCACCTCCGATTCTTTGGTGAAGGTCCCTGCCGTCTGCTCCATCTGATCGAGGAGACCGGTTCGCTGCGGGCGGCGGCGATGTCTATGGGGATGGCGTATACGAAGGCACTTGCCATCATGAGGCGAGCCGAAAAGAATCTCGGTTTTCCGCTCACGGCCCGCCGGATCGGCGGAAAAGGCGGCGGAGGAAGTGTCCTGACGCCGAAAGCAAAGGAGTTTTTACATGACTATGAAACCTACCGTGACGCCTGTATTCAGAGCAGCCGCGAACTCTATACTCAGATCTTTTCTAAATATGCAGATGGGGGAGAAGACGGGGAATAAATTTGTGTCTGAAACAGCGGCAGCTGCAGGTATTCATAAAAAACGGCATTTGGTCATAACTGGCAGCCGGGGAATCGGGAAGAGCACGCTGCTGAGAGAAATTCTGGCACTGCCGTACTTTTCTGATTTAGGACCATTTCCAGGATTTACAACGCAGGCGTTTCCGCGCGACCGTGTGGAATTGACAGATAATCTTACTGGTGAAACTGCGAGAATCGGATCCTACCATCCACCTAAGTCCTTCGCTGTTCCAAATTTCCCTGCAGATAGTTTTGTACAAAAAGCTTGTACTGCTGATTCTGCGCATCCTGATGCTCAACGATCCGGCAACCAAATGACACCGGCTATGGATGGCTTCCTTGGGCTCGGCATCACTTCTATAACCCGCTCCATTGAGTCCGCTTCCCAATGGGCGGTAATCGACGAACTCGGCTATCTGGAAAGCTCCTGCCCGGAATTCTGCGATGCTGTTTTCCGTCTTTTTGACCAGAAACAGGTCATCGCTGTTCTCCGCAGCCAATCCACACCGTTTCTCGATGCACTGCGGGCACGGAACGACGTGTTCCTTTACGACCTGGATCATCCGCTTCTGCCCATCGGATGCGTGATCATGGCGTCCGGGCTTGGAAAAAGATTTGGTTCCAATAAACTTATGGCAGATTTCAATGGAAAGCCAATGATCTACCGGATCTTATCCGCCACCGACGGTGCACTTTTTGCTGCCCGGATCGTTGTGACGAGATCCAGGGAAGTTGAAGCATTTTGTCGAGAGCGAAAGATTCCGGTCCTTCTGCATGCAATGCCCTACAGAAATCACACGGTCCTTCTTGGACTGTCTGCCTTATTGAAGGAATATCCGGAACTTGCGGGGTGTATGTTTGCGCTGGGGGATCAGCCGCTGTTAACAAAAGAGACACTTGAAGCTATGGTAATAACATTTTCGCAGTATTATCAAACTGCCTCTCCGATTTTCCGCCTGGCAGCTATCGCTGAGGATGATTCTATAATTCCTGGAAACCCAATTCTTTTCGGGAACCGATATTTTGAGGAGCTTCTCACACTCCCGGACAATCACGGCGGCAATGTTCTGCTGAAAAAATATCCCGACGTTGTCCGGTATTTCCCCGCAGGTGATCCTCTGGAACTCGCTGACGCGGACACCCCGGCAGAACTGGAGCAACTAAAAAAAGCGGAATTTAACCGATAAGCGACACCTCGGTATCGCCCGGATAAATTCCGCTTTTTTATTAACCCTGCGCACAGATTTCTTATCAAAAAATTTTCAACGTACTTGATCGGGTCATTTTAACGATTTCAAGTATTTTATAATCGTTCAGCGCAAATCCCATCATTTTTTATCATTTGGAAGCACAATATTCAACAAAATCGCAACCATAGCCGCCGGAACAATTCCGGAGCCGCCGAAGATCAGCTGGATCGCCTGCGGGGTCTGAGCTAAGATTGCCGTGTTCGCTCCCATTCCATAACCAACTCCAAGCGCTACAGAAACGATAGTCAGGTTCTTCGCTGTCATCTTCTCCTTTGTGACCAGCTGGATTCCGCTGATCACGATGGATGAGAACATCATAACGGCTGCGCCGCCGAGAACAGCCTGCGGCATAATAGAAACGATGGCGCCCAGCTTCGGAACAAGACCGCAGAGGATCAGGAATACTGCGCCTGTCGCGAGAGCGGTACGGTTCACTACTTTTGTCATCGTAACCAGTCCGACGTTCTGGCTGAAGGAGGTATTCGGAAGAATTCCAAACAGTGCCGCGAAAGAAGATCCGATACCGTCGCAGATCACGCCGCCGGAAAGCTCCTTGTCTGTCGCCTCACGGTTCATTCCGCCTTCAATAACACCGGAGATATCTCCGACCGTCTCAACAGCCGTTACGATAAACATGATGAGGATCGGCGCGATGGCACGGGCATCAAACACCGGCTTCACCGGAAGAAATTCCGGAATGCTGATCCAGCTTGCCTGGGCGACTTTATCCCAGTTCAGTACCCATGCTTTCGTGTACTCGGCTCCGTCTGCCGTGATTCCCGTTGTCGGAAGAACCAGGCTCATAACAAATGCCGCAATATATCCCGCAATGATTCCGATGAGAATTGCGGAGTTGCTTGCCATTCCGTTGGTCCAGTGTTTCACAGTAAGGATCACCACAAGGACAAAGATCGCCAGGAGAAGGTTCTCCATAGAGCCAAAGTCCTTCGCGCCGCTTCCGCCGCCGAAAGAATTGATCCCTACGGAGATCAGGGACAGTCCGATGGACAATACAACCGTTCCCGTTACAACTGCCGGGAAAAATTTACGCAGCGGCTTGATAAAGAATCCGAGAACACTCTCAAAAAGACCGCCGAGAATTGACGCTCCCATGATCGCGCCATAGGTGGCGAGTCCGCCGCCCATAGTGTCCGCCACACTCTTGAAAACTCCGATAAAACCGGAGCTGGTTCCCATGATGATCGGAACTTTACCTCCGATCGGACCGATCGCATAGAGCTGGACCAGAGTCACAACTCCCGCTACAAACATCGCGTTCTGTAAAAGACAGACCTGAAGATGGGCGAACTCCTCGCTTCCACTGATTCCGCATGCGCCGCAGATAATAAGAAGCGGGGTCAGGTTTCCGACAAACATCGCCAATACATGCTGGAGTCCAAGTGGAATCGCACGTTTCAACGGCATTTTTCCATAGAAATCATACATCGCCTGATCCGTTATCTTTTCTTTTCCCATACGTTTTTCTCCCCTGATGTAAATTTTTTCAGCTGCCTGTGTATGTACAGCCGTAATTTTCCACTGTCCCATCTGAATTCCGGCACGATTGCCATCGACAGGTTCACTTATTAACAGTGATTATTTTTTGTACCGTCATTATAAGCAAAAAAAGACAGCATGTAAATATGCTGTCGAAAATTTATATGTTCTTTTTTCGTTCTGGATCGTCAGTGCCGGATGCCTCCGCTGCAGCATGCAGGCTTTTCAGTTCGGAAATCCTTATCTATGTGGAGTAACGAGATCAGGACTCTTCCCCCTCATTGGCTTCTTCCATGGTGACGACAGCCTGGGATCTTTCATCCGTATAATGGATCCGCAGAACTGCCTGAGGCCAGTTGAGCTGGATATGAGCGGTCTTGTTCTGCTCGGCTCCGGCTTTTTCGATAAGTTCAATGAGTTCTTTCAGAACCTCACGGGTCAGGTAGCCGCCGCGCCAGTGGAATGTAAGTGTTTTATTCTTCTTTGCAGTCTGCAGGGAGCGCTTGTAAACTTCCTCCGTCTTTGTGAAGGAAAGTTTTTTCTCTTTATAGTAAAAGTGATCACCGTCCGTACAGGCCGGGGCGGGGGCGATCAACGGCTCATGGTCGCGGAAGACCGCCTTATCGTCCAGATTGAAGTAGTCGTAGCGGATCTCACCGCCGGTCTCAACGCATTTTCCAAGGCTGTTGTCGAAGGTGGCATCCAGGTGATAGCAAGTCTTACCGATCTTCACGATATTCCATGTATGGCGGTACTTGATCCCTTTTTCCGGATTGTTTCCGCATAAGGCGATCATACACCAGATTCCAAGCGCGTCGCAGAGGATCTTGACCGACTTTGCGATCCCCTCGCAGACGCCGACACCATGACCCAACGGTCCGATAATTTCATGGGAATAGGGCTTTTTCAGTTTATCGTAGTGGATATTCTCACAGATAAAATCGTGGATATACTTTTCCTTTTCCAGCTCCGGGAGCTTTGCCGCCGGTCTTGCGAGCTTTTCCACCCGGGCATTCATGGCTTTCTGGTGGTCTTTGATTTTGCTCTTCTCAAAAAGGTATTCCGGGATGAAGATCAGATTCGGGGAATCCGCGAAATACCGGTATTTAAAGCTGGACACCCAGAAAATCTCCGGGTGGTCAAGGCGGAGCTCAAAAAAAATATCGCTTAAGGCGTGACCGTCGATCCGGGGGATCTGGAAAGAGTCAGCAAGGCTTAACAGTCCCTGCTGCATGGCACGGTAAACAGCCTGTCGCTCTTTGTCCATGTGATTATAATAAAATGGTTCCATGATAGTTGTGATCCTTTCAAATCTCTAAAAATTTACCCGACTCAGTATAACGTATTTGTAAATGCTTTTCCAGTTAAATTCTGCGGAAAAACATTAACTGTACAATCGTTGTAAGGTTTAATATTTTTGTGCGCCAGTGCGTCAACGCAGAATTGGCTCGTGCGTCCGCGCAAAGCGAAAGAAGACCGCCCATCACCAGCACAACACTGACAACAGGCGGTCTTCACATATTCATATTTTATTCCCCGCACTCTCCAGCAGCTGCCCGATCTTCGAAACAAACAGATCGAACGCAACATCGTTCTTTCCGCTGTTGATAACGATATCGGCGAGAGCCCTCGTGGGCTCTACATACATGTAGTGCATGGGTTTTACGGTTGTTAAGTACTGAGTGATGATTCCTTTCAGGTCGCGGCCGCGCTCCTCTACGTCGCGGACGATGCGGCGGAGGATCCGCTCGTCAGCGTCGGCTTCCACATAGACTTTGATGTCCAGGAGGCTGCGGATCCGCTCGTCGGCGAGAAGCAGGATGCCCTCAACGAGGATGATCGGTCTCGGCTCGATCTTGATGATCTCGCTGGATCGGTTGTGCTGGCTGTAGTCGTAGACCGGACACTCGATGGTCTTTCCGGCTTTCAGCTCCTTTAGGTGCTCCACCAAAAGATCTGTCTCCAGGGAATCCGGATGGTCATAGTTGACCTTCACACGCTGCTCAAACGGGATCCCGTCCTGTCTGCGGTAATAGTTGTCGTGGTAGATCACGACAACATCATCCCCGAAGTACTGCCTGAGCCTGTTCGTAAATGTCGATTTTCCTGAGCCAGCCCCCCCGGCAATTCCGATAATAATAGGTTCCATATCGATTACCTCGTAAGTCCAAATTCTTCCGGCATGAATCTCGGACAGATATTCTCTGTCGTGCAGATCACCGTTGCCGCAAGTCTTGTGCCGATTCTGCATGCCTCCTGCAGCGTCTTGCCGTAGGTAAGTCCGATGCAGACGCCGGAAAAGAACGCATCCCCGGCTCCCGTCGTGTCCACGATATCTACCTTACGTCCCGGATAAATTCCGGTGTGCCCGTCCGAATCAACAAAGACAGATCCGTCTCCTCCCATGGTGACCACCATGCGGGAGATCTTGGCGGAACGGATCCGGTCCGGAAGAATTGCCGCTAACTCTGCCGGAGTCATATGGTCATAGTCTTCCGAGAACAGGATTCCCGCCTCCTGCTGATTGCACACAAAACATGCAGTTCTGCGGATAAAATCTCTTCTCTCCACAGCGATCGTCATATTGGATACAAGCGCATAGACCTCTTTGTGATACTTTTCCGCATACATGAAGGTCTTTTTCACGATCTCCTTGTCTGTATCGATCTCGATCGCAATGCTGTCCGCATCCTTAAAGATCTCGTCCCCATGCTCATCTAAGATCTGCTCGATGGGCTTGTGGTCCGGTCTCTTTGAGATGGATGCCACCACGTCTCCCTCATGATCAAAGACGGCCAGCCAGGTTCCCATGCCGTCCTTGACCTTCTTCATATACTTCGTTTCGACTTTATGGCGTTTCAGCTTCTGGATCACATCGTCTCCCATGGCGTTGTCATCCACCGCACTGATAAATGTCGGTTTCAGCTCGATATTTGCGATGTTCTCCGCCACGTTTCTCGCAACGCCGCCGTGGATCTGGATCACAGTTCCGGCATTTCTTCCCTGCGGAATATAAGGGGACAGGGAATACCCCTTAATATCTATAAACACATCTCCGATTACTACAATTCCCATCGTAATTCTCCTTTATCTATGTCCTTTATCTCTGACCTTTATCCTGTTGGGTCATTTGGGATATGATCCTTTGTGGTGTAATCTTAACACATGTTAAAATGCGTGGCAAGAGTCAGTTCTGTCATGATCTTCTCTCTTGAGGTCATATCCAAAAAAGATCCTGACCGGAGGCATTGCTGCTTCCAGACAGGATCTTTCTTCTATATAAAATAAGATTCCGTGTAACTGTTCAGTACCCTCACAGTTACGATTCAGTTACTTGTTCTCAATATCCATGATCATATCAACACGTCTCTGATGACGTCCGCCCTCGAAGCTTGCGCCAAGCCACTCGTCAACGATCATCTTTGCCAGTTCGCTTCCAACGACGCGTGCCCCAAACGCGAGGATGTTGGAGTTGTTGTGCATTCTGGAAAGCTTTGCTGTGTACGGCTCGCTGCAGACGCATGCGCGGATGCCTTTTACCTTGTTTGCTGCCAGGGAGATACCAACGCCTGTTCCGCAGATAGCGATTCCGAGGTCTGCCTCTCCGTCAGCGACAGCACGGCCGACTTTCTCACCATATACCGGATAGTCACAGCTCTCTGTGGAGTCGGTGCCGAGGTTTAATACTTCGTAGCCTTTGCTCTCAAGATGCTCTTTGATGATGTTCTTCAGCTCTACTGCAGAATGGTCATTTGCGATTGCGATTTTCATTTCTTTCTTCTCCTATGATTGTGATAGTGTAACCGGAAATTATTTTGCCAGTTTTATAATATGATGTTGGGGTCAAAAGGTATTTTGACCCCTATGATACCGGATTGCTCCGTACTTCGTACTCCCGCAATCATCAAAAACATTCATAATTCGCTCATTTTTCTGCGAAAAATGGCTACTTATTCATGTTTTTGGCGGGTCCCAAGGTCAAAAATTCTCCTGCAAGCAAGCTTGCGTCGAACTTCTGACCTTTTGACCCTGGTATCATAATATTTTGAATCCGTCCAGAAAACTGTCCGGCTTCATGCGAATATTTAATTATCGCCGTCATCCGCATTCTCAACCTGAAAGAATATCTGGATCAGGTCGAGTCTGGATGTCATGGACACTAAGAGCATGTCCATAGCGGTGATAGCGGCCATGGATTCCACCACAACGACAGCTCTCGGAACAACCACCGGGTCGTGGCGCCCGTGGATCACGAGATCGATATTCGCGCCGTCCTTTGTGACGGTCTCCTGGGACTTTGCGATAGACGGGGTCGGTTTGAAGGCCGCCCGGAATACCACATCGCTCCCGTCGCTGATTCCTCCGAGAACGCCGCCAGCATGGTTCGTCTCCTTTACGATCTTGTCCCCGTCCATTCGGAACTCATCGTTATTCTCAGATCCGCATGCCTTTGTTGCGGCAAAACCGTCACCGATCTCAAAGCCCTTGACGGCACCGATGGAGAGGATTGCCTTTGCGAGGTTCGCGTCCAGCTTCTCAAATACCGGCTCGCCGAGGCCTGCCGGAAGACCGGAGATCACGCACTCGACGACACCGCCGACGGAGTCGCATTCCGCGATCTTCTGGTCAAGATAATCCTCTGCTGCCTTTGCTGCCTCCGCATCCGGAAGACAGAAGCGGTTATTCTGGATCTCAGCGAGATCCATCCGCTCCGGGGAGACTTCCACCGGTCCGATAGACTTCGCGTATGCGGTCACGGAGATATTCAACTGTTTTAAGAACTTCTCTGCGATGGCACCTGCTGCGACGCGGCCGATGGTCTCCCGGGCGGAGGAACGTCCGCCGCCGCGGTAGTCGCGGAACCCGTATTTTTCCTCAAAGGTATAATCCGCATGACCCGGGCGGAAACAGGAAGCGATATTGGAGTAATCCCTGGATCTCTGGTCCGTGTTCCGGACGATCATGGAGATCGGTGTTCCTGTAGTCTTTCCCTCGAAGACACCGGAGAGGATCTCGACCTCATCGCCCTCTTTTCTCTGGGTCGTAAAGCGGCTCTGGCCAGGTTTTCTGCGGTCTAAGAGCTTCTGGATATCGGATTCGTCCAGTGGAAGACCCGCCGGGCAGCCGTCGACGACAACTCCGATGGCCTTCCCGTGGGATTCTCCCCAGGTCGTTACTTTAAATATTGTGCCGATGGTAGAACCTGCTGCCATGTTATGTTAATCTCCAATCTTTACAATTTCACAGCAGTTTGGCTCATTGACCGTAATGCTGCGGTCGCTCATGACGAGAAGACCTTTTTCATAGTCGATCTTAAAGAAGGAAATACTTCCCTCGTGGTTGATGGATGCCAGATGCTTTCCGTCCGGGAAGATCGCGATGTCCTTCGGGTAATCACCGCTGATCGGGAGACAGAAGCGCATTGTCAGCATGCCGGTCTCATCATCGCGGTCGTACATGGATACCGTATTGTCTCCGGCGTTGCTGCAGAATAAGTGCTTCTCATCCGGGGAGAGGTGCATCGCGCAGGCTGCGGTCAGCTGGTTCGGCTTGCTTCCTGTAGAAGGAATCGTCTGGATCTTCTCCACGATCGGAACGCGCTCACCCTCCTTATAAGAATAAACCTCGATCATATTTTTCAGCTCATAGAGAACATAGAAGAAACGTCCGTCGGAGCTGAACATAAAGTATTTCGGAGCGGATTCCAGCTCGCAGCGGATCGTGTCCACGAGAGTGATCTTTCCGTCCTTGTGGTCGAAACGGTAGACCTTGATCTGGTCGATTCCAAGGTCCGCCACCATTAAGAAACGCTCGTCCGGAGTCAGGCGGCTGCAGCTCACATGCGGGCGGAAGCTGCGCTCCGCAACGGATCCGAGACCCTTGTGGAAAACGCCGTCGGCGATCTGGCCCACGGCGCCGTCCTTATTCAGGTTGAGGACCGTGATCTTTCCGTCATGGAAACCGGAGATAAAGATATAGTCGTCGGCTTTGCTTGTTGAGAGATGGCATCCGCGCATGCCCCTGATATTTGCGCTGTTTAAGCGGGCAAGGCTTCCGTTCGAAAGAACGCGGAACGCCACAACACCCTCATCGGCGATGGAGTAGAGGATCTGTCCGTTCTGGGACGCTTTCAGATAGGAAGAATTATCGACCTCCACTTCGCAGCGGTAGATGAATTTTCCAGCCTCAACATCCACATCATATACAGTGATTCCCTTTGCCTTTCCCGTGTAGGAATAAGACCCCACATAGGCCATGTATTTTCCAGTCATAGGTAATTTCCCCTTTACTTTCAATTCTCCGAAAATGCCTCGTCCGGCAGCGTTTCGGAATTTCATAGATATGCTCATTTTATCATAATCTGCCACGTTTGTTAATCGAAATCTGAAAAACTCCGGGAATCGTATGAAAGAAAAAACATACCTCAGATTTTATTTCGAAACGGGGTCGGAAATCTATTGACAGAACATGGAAATCATGAGTAAATATACAAGATGAAATTCTTGTCGCACAGTCATTTTTTGTGCTGTTCTGCGTCGAAAGACAGCAGGACGTTTGAATATTTTTACATTCAGGAGGAAAAAAGAATGGAGCATCCGCTCATTGATTTGTCCCATATTTGGAAGAGCTATGACGGCGATCTGATCCTTGATGATCTGAGCCTTTCTGTAAAGGAAAATTCCTTTGTGACACTGCTCGGTCCGAGCGGCTGTGGAAAGACCACAACTTTAAGGATCATCGGTGGATTCGAAAAACCTGACAAAGGCCAGGTGATCTTTGACGGCGAAGATATCACAAACACACCGCCGAATAAACGCCAGTTAAATACAGTTTTCCAGAAGTACGCCCTATTCACCCACATGAGCATTGCGGAGAACATCGCGTTCGGTCTGAAGATCAAAGGCAAATCAAAGAGCTATATTGACGATAAGATCAAGTATGCGCTGAAGCTCGTAAACCTGGACGGTTTCGAGAACCGCAGCGTGGATTCCCTGAGCGGCGGCCAGCAGCAGCGGATCGCCATTGCCCGCGCCATCGTAAACGAACCGAAGCTTCTTCTTCTCGATGAGCCGCTCGGAGCCCTCGACTTAAAGCTCCGCCAGGACATGCAGTACGAGCTGATCCGGCTGAAGAATGAGCTGGGAATCACCTTTATATACGTCACCCATGACCAGGAAGAGGCACTGACCATGTCTGACACCATCATCGTCATGAATCAGGGCTATATCCAGCAGATGGGAACCCCGGAGCAGATCTACAACGAGCCGGAGAACGCCTTCGTCGCGGACTTTATCGGCGAGAGCAATATCGTGGGCGGTACGATGATCCACGACGAGCTTGTTGAAATCTTCGGCGCGAAGTTTGCCTGCGTGGATAAGGGATTCGGAAACAATAAACCCGTGGACGTTGTGATCCGACCGGAGGACATCGACCTTGTGAAGCCGGAGGACGGCACGCTTCAAGGCGTTGTCACGCACCTGATCTTCAAGGGCGTCCACTACGAGATGGAGGTTACGACCCCGGACGGCTACGAGTGGCTGGTCCACAGCACGGACATGTTCCCGGTCGG
This sequence comes from Desulfotomaculum sp. OF05-3, assembly GCF_003435535.1. Taxonomy (NCBI): domain Bacteria; kingdom Bacillati; phylum Bacillota; class Clostridia; order Eubacteriales; family Desulfotomaculaceae; genus Desulfotomaculum; species Desulfotomaculum sp. OF05-3. The sequence goes on from NZ_QWGO01000009.1 coordinate 35,240, forward strand.
ACAGAAGGTCGGCATTCATGTGGATCCCTTCGATATCCAAATCATGAACAAGCCGGAGTCCGAGGACGAGGAGGCCGTTGGAGTCAATGAATAGAAAAGCATCCAGATTTCTGGCTTATCCTTATATGATATGGATGACAGGATTTACGGTGATCCCTCTGCTCATGGTATTCTGCTATGGATTGACGGACCGCAGCGGGGCATTCACCCTGGCAAACATCCTGGCCATCAGTTCCTCTGAGCATCTGAAGGCTCTCTGGCTCTCCCTGGCGCTCGCGGGAGTCAGCACCGTGATCTGCCTCCTTCTGGCGTATCCGCTGGCGCTGATCTTAAGAAAACGCCATATCGGAAAAGGCAGCTTCGTGGTATTCATCTTCATTCTCCCGATGTGGATGAACTTTCTCTTAAGAACCATGGCATGGCAGACACTCCTCGAGAAGAACGGCGTGATCAACACCTTCCTCACGATCCTGCATCTGCCGAACATTGCGATCATCAACACACCGGCGGCCATCATCCTCGGCATGGTCTACAACTTCCTGCCGTTTATGGTACTGCCGATCTACAATACCCTTGCGAAGATCGATGACAACGTGATCAACGCGGCCAGGGACCTGGGGGCGGACAATTACCAGACGCTCACAAAGATCCTGCTTCCACTAAGCGTTCCTGGAATCGTCAGCGGAATCACGATGGTATTCGTGCCCGCGCTCACCACCTTCGTGATCTCGAACCTCCTGGGCGGCAGCAAGATCCTGCTCATCGGAAACGTCATCGAGCAGGAATTTACAAAGGGAAGCAACTGGAACCTCGGCGCCGGACTTTCCATCGTGCTCATGGTATTCATCCTTCTCAGCATGACCATGATCGCAAAATACGATAAGGATGGGGAGGGATCTGCATTCTGATGAAAACCGCAAGAGAAAGATTTAAGAAATTTATTGAGGATTTCTATCTGGTGCTGGTACTGGTCTTTCTGTACGCGCCGATCCTCGTCATGATGGTCCTGTCCTTCAACAGCTCGAAATCGAGATCCCAGTGGGGCGGATTCACCTTAAAATGGTACACACAGATGTTTGAGAGCGCCACGATCATGGATGCCCTCTATAATACGTTACTGATCGCGTTCCTGTCGGCGCTTATCGCAACGATCCTCGGAACAGCGGCGGCCATCGGTCTCTCCGCGATGAAGAAGCTTCCGCGGACGATCTGCATGGGACTCAACAATATCCCGATGCTAAACTCCGATATCGTGACAGGGATCTCCCTGATGCTGATGTTCATCGCCTTCGGGATCTCCCTGGGCTTCAAGACGATCCTGTTCGCCCATATCACCTTCAACGTGCCCTATGTGATGCTGAGCGTCATGCCGAAGCTTAAGCAGACGAGCCGGAACACCTACGAGGCGGCCATGGACCTGGGCGCCGGTCCGTTACAGGCATTTTTCAAGGTAGTGTTCCCGGATATTATGCCTGGTGTGTTATCGGGCTTTTTGATGGCGTTTACGATGTCTCTCGACGACTTTATCATCACCCACTTTACGAGGGGCGCCGGGATCAATACACTTTCCACCCTGATCTACAGTGAGGTGCGCCGCGGCATCAAGCCGTCCATGTACGCCCTGTCCACCGTGATCTTCGTGACGATCCTCGCGCTGCTTCTCATCACGAACTTTGCCCCGGCAAAACCGCAGGCGAAGGCGGGAGCCGGAAGCTTCGGTCCGAACGCGGTACCGGATAAGGAAAAGAAGCCGTTGTGGAACGGAAAGACAGCCATCGTGCTGGCGTCCTTCCTGATCGTGGGAAGCGTCTGCTATACAAGCTATCTTCACTTTACGTCATCCCACTCCAACGAACTCTATGTTTACAACTGGGGGGAGTATATTGATGAGAGTGTTATCGATGAGTTTGAGGCAGAGACCGGAATTCATGTGACGTATGACCTCTTTGAGACAAACGAGGAGATGTATCCGGTCATCGAGGCAGGAGCAGTCAGCTACGACGCGGTATGTCCGTCGGATTACATGATCCAGAAGATGGTGGAGAACGGACTTCTCGCCGAGATCAACTTTGAGAATGTACCGAATATTGCGAATATCGATCCGGTCTACCTTGAAAAATCAAAGGCGTTTGATCCGGAGAACCGCTATTCTGTCCCGTATACATGGGGAACGGTCGGAATTATCTACAATGTCCAGAAGCTGGAAGAGCTTGGAGTCCCTGCGCCGACAAAGTGGTCGGATCTCTGGGATGAAAGATTAAAGGGCGAGATCCTGATGCAGGACAGCGTCCGCGACGCGTTTATGGTTGCATTAAAGGAACTTGGATATTCCATGAACACCACAGACGTAGGAGAGCTGGAGGAGGCGAAGAAGCTTCTCCTGGCGCAGAAGCCGTTAGTACAGGCATATGTTGTGGACCAGGTCCGCGATAAGATGTTAAACGGCGAGGCGGCGGTAGGTGTTATCTACTCCGGTGAGCTGTTATACCTCCAGGAAGAGGCGGAGACACTGGATCTCGATTATGATCTTGAGTACGTTCTTCCTAAAGAGGGGACAAACTTGTGGATCGATTCCTGGGTCATCCCGGACAACGCGAAGAATAAGGAGAACGCGGAGAAGTGGATCAACTTCCTCTGCCGCCCGGATATCGCGGTGAAGAACTTCGAGTACATCACCTACGCAACCCCGAACAAGGCAGCGTTCGAGATCCTGGATCCGGAATATCAGGAAAATAAATCTGTATTCCCGGATACAGATGAGCTGGAGAATTCTGAGGTCTACAGTTATCTTGGAACCGAGGCGGATGATCTCTATAATGCACTCTGGAAGGAAGTTAAATCACAGTAATATAGGAAAGGAAACGGGAATCCGGCAGAAACAAACTCTGCCGGGTTCCCGTTTTTGATTTCTATAGTTCCACATTTTACATCAATACTGCCCTTATCTCCGGTTCGCCTTCTCCACATGCACGCTCTTACCTTTGATCTTCACATGGTTCATTGCGTCCATAACGATATCGGCCTGCTCCTTCGGAACTTCCACGAAGGTATATTTGTCATACATATCGATACTTCCAACGAGACGGCCCGGAATTCCGGATTCACCGGCGATGGCTCCTAAGATATCGCCCGGCTTCACGTTCTGGTTCTTTCCGAGGTTGATGAACAGTCTTGTCATGCCGCCTCTGGCGTTCTTTCTGTCCATGTACTCCTCGTCATCGCCTCTCTGGCGTCTGCGTCCGTTTCTTCCGCGGTCATTTCTTCCGCCGCGTCGGTCGAGATCGTCAAGGTCACGGAGCGGTCTTCCCTCATCCGCGATGTCCTCGTAATCGTCGCCCATGGCCATCTTCAGGAACGCTGCCGCAAGCTCTAAGGAAGTGTAATCCTCAGCAAGAAGACGCTTCTCGATAATATCTGTCATGCGCTCTAAATTGCTGTCGTCACCGATATGCTGCTGAACATCATCTAAGATCTTCTCTGCCTTGATCGCAGTCACATCATCTAAGGACGGGATCGGCTGCGGAACGATTTTTGTCTTGCAGAATCTCTGGATGTCGCGGAGCTTGTAGACCTCGCTTCCCACCGCAAGGCTGAATGCGCGTCCTTCTCTTCCGGCACGTCCGGTACGTCCGATACGGTGTACATAGTACTCGTCATCCTGCGGAATATCGTAGTTAAATACGGCTTCCACATCGTCAACGTCGATACCTCTCGCCGCAACGTCCGTCGCAACAAGGATCTCGGTAGCGCCATTTCGGAAGCTTCCCATTACACGGTCACGCTGCTCCTGCTTTAAGTCTCCGTGAAGACCTTCCGCAAAGTATCCGCGGCCCTGGAGTGCCTGCACCAGCTCATCCACCTGCTTTTTCGTGTTACAGAACGCAACGGAGAGCTTCGGGGAATAGAGATCCAGCAGACGGCACATAACTTCCACTTTATTTCTCGGTTTTACTTCATAATAATACTGGGTCACCTTCGGAACCGTCAGTTCCTTCTTTACGACCTGAACCATCTTCGGGTCCTTCTGGAACTTCTGGGCAATCTGGGCGATCGCGTGAGGCATTGTCGCGGAGAACATTACGGTCTGGCGCTCCTCAGGAAGCTCACCTAGGATCGTCTCCATGTCCTCGAGGAATCCCATGTTCAGCATCTCGTCCGCCTCATCGAGAACCACCGTGTGGATCGCGTCGGTGCGGATCGTCTTTCTTCTCATATGATCCATCACACGTCCCGGGGTTCCAACGATGATCTGGACACCGCCCTTTAAGGAGCGGATCTGTTTTACGATCTCCTGTCCGCCGTAGACCGGGAGGATCTTGATCCCGGACATGTATTTCGCAAGGCGGCGAAGCTCTTCCGCTACCTGGATCGCAAGTTCTCTCGTCGGGCAGAGGATCATTGCCTGTGTCTTTCTGTTTTCCGGGTCCATCTTCATGAGAAGCGGAATTCCAAAAGCTGCGGTCTTACCGGTTCCGGTCTGCGCCTGGCCGATCATGTCATGGCCTTCCATCTCAACCGGGATCGCCTGGGCCTGGATCGGGGACGCCGCCTCAAATCCCATATCTGTAACTGCGCGGAGGATCCGCGGGTCTAAATTAAGTTCGTCAAATCTGATTGTTTCCATTCAATATCCTTTCTATGTTGTCTGCATAACAATTCCATGCCAGGATACATTCATTCGACGACTCCTACGGACTCCCAGATCTCTATACCGGTCACAGAATTCTATATACAATACTGACGGCTCGTTAATATTTCAAGCCATACAGGGTGCAAATGTAAAATATCTTATAACATAGGGAGGAAAAAGTCAAGCGACGATGTCTAAAAAAACGGAAGGGCAGGTACTTTTTTAAGTACCACGCCCTTCCGGGGTGTATGTTAATTTAAACCAGTATCAAGCCTCTTTTTTGTGGTAGCACAGATATCCAAACGCCGCCGCAACGCCCACCGAGTAGATCACGAAGGTGCAGGCAAACGGAAGCTTCGCATTCACAGAGTAGATAAATCCCGCTGTCAGGGAACCCGCAATACTTCCCAATGACTGGGTCGCGTTGAAGAATCCCATGACGAGGTTCTTCTGCTCCGGCGATGCCTGGTCTGCCACCATGTTCTGGAGAACCGGGACGCTGACGGAATAGCCAGCGTAAACAAGGATACTGAACAGGATGAAGATTCCGATCTTCACGGATATCAATGTTCCGATGGAAGCCAGCGCACAGAACGCTGTGAGAACCACCATAGACTTTTTGACGTTCGTCTTCTTGATGATCCAGATACAGAGGCTCATGTTCGCGATAAAGGATACGAAACCGACGCCCGCCTTGATGATTCCGTTGTAGGAGGAAGTCAGGCCCAGCTGTGCCTTTAAGTAGTAGTTAAAAGCCTGGTCGAAACCGGTATTTCCGAAGTTGATAAAGATGTTGATCGCAAACAGGAACACGAAAGCCATGCACATGAAATTCCTGCTGTCGATGAACGCCTGGAATGGGTTCGCTTCCTTCATGAGCTGCTTTGCCGGAATATCCTTTAAATTCGCCGTGCTGTCCGGTTCACAGATAAGGAAGAAAGCAATTGCCACCGCGATCAGGGTTCCCGCCTGGACTAAGAACGCCAGACGCACGGAAAACTCGCCTAAAAATCCGCCTATCATGTAGCCGAAAGCGCTGGCCACGCTCTTGATCGTTGCACTGTATGTCAGGTATTTCCCCTGGTCTTCCGGGTCTGACTTGTTTACGATATAGGTCAGAAAGCTTACAAAGATACCGCCGGTGAAGAGTCCCGCGAACATTCTCGCGAGAATGATCATGAGTTCCGTCGTAGCGTAGGCAAACCATACCTGGGCCACACCGTATCCCAGACAACAGATCAATAAGGAAAGCCTTGAAGAAATATAGTTATTGATCTTACCCCAGAACGGAGATAACAGGAAGTTTGTGATCAGCATAACTGCTAACGCCACTCCAAACATGTAGTCGTGGAGCTGCAGCTCCTGAATTACCGTCGGTGTGACCGGGTGGGCAAAGTTGGCTGCCAGGTTAAATACGATCATGGCAGTGAAAAAGGCAGCAAATCTCAATTTGTACTTCATAAGCGTTGTCTTCCTTTGTCTTAATTTTCAGTTCCAGACTTCTGTCATTCTTCACGTCCCACTGAAACTGTTTCGTTTTTTTCGCATTTTGCTTTATTTTTGCAGAAAATTCACATAATTCAAGTTTAAACTTATATCCGCTGAATGTCAAGCGCAAACAACCGTATGTTCTCTGTAACACTTTATCAGGATTTTTCTCCCCGCAGCAAAGGCACACCCCAAACATCAGGATGTGCCTATTACTCTTAGCTTTCGGTTTCTATTTTCCCGGCATCTCTGCCATAATTTCCGCCATCTCTTTTAATCCTGTAAACACAGCATCCGGCACCGTGTCAGCGTTCTCCAGATCACCGGCCTTCGTCTCCCCGGAGAGCACCAGAATCCCGTGGGCTCCATTTGCCACGCCGGTCTTCACATCAGTATAGAGACGGTCTCCCACAAAGGATATCTTCTCCCGCTCGCTTCCCGTGAGTGTCAGCACCATATCCACAGTTTCCTTAAATGGTTTTCCCACATACTTCGGCTGCCTTCCCGTAGACAGTGAGATTGCCGCACACATAGCACCACAATCCGGGATAAATCCATCCCGCGTCGGACAGTTGATATCCAGATGTGTTGCCAGGAATACTGCCCCGCTCCGGATGTAGGTACAGGCCCTCTCTAACTTCTCGTAGGTCAGAGTCATATCAAATCCGATGACCACAACATCCGGCATATCCTTTGTGAGGAGAATGCCGTTCTCCCGGAAATTTTCCTCCAGGTCCGGGGTTCCAACTAAGTAAACCCTTTTTCCCGGATAATACATTTTCAGATATTCGATCATCACATCGCCGGATGTAATGATCTGATCCCGGCGGATATGGCAGTCCATTTTCGCCAGCTTATCAATATAGGTCCTCGGAGATTTCGAGGAATTATTTGTAAAAAATACATACCGCTTTCCGAGACGTTCCACCTGTCTTAAAAATTCCAGGGATCCGTCCAGGATCTGCGTGTCCAGATAGAAGGTTCCGTCCATGTCCAGGACGAAAAGCTCTGTCTCCTCCAAAAGTTTTTTTCTGTCCATCTTCCCTTTCTCCCTGCCTTATACCTTGAACCGGTATCCGACACCCCAGATCGTCTCGATATACTGGGGTTTCGCGGTATTCATCTCGATCTTCTCGCGGATCTTCTTGATGTGGACTGTAACGGTCGCAATATCACCGATGGATTCCATGTCCCAGATCTTGGAAAACAGCTCTTCCTTCGTGAAGACGTGGTTCGGGTTCTGGGCTAAGAACGCCAAAAGGTCAAATTCTTTTGTCGTAAAGTTCTTCTCCTCGCCGTTTACATAGACGCGGCGGGCTGTCTTATCGATTTTTAAACCGCGGATCTCGATGATATCGTTCACCGGGGTTCCGCTTCCGATGAGTCTCTCGTAGCGGGACAGGTGGGCCTTGACTCTCGCCACCATCTCGCTCGGGCTGAACGGCTTTGTAATATAGTCGTCAGCACCGAGACCAAGGCCGCGGATCTTATCGATATCGTCTTTCTTTGCGGAGATCATGATCACCGGTGTGTTTTTCGTCTCTCGGATCTTCTTACAGATCTCAAATCCGTCCACTCCCGGCAGCATAAGATCCAGGATAAAGAGGTCGAACTCCTCCGAAATCGCCCGCTTTAAACCGGCTTCTCCGTCATTTTCTATCTCAACCTCGAAACCGGACAGTTCCAGATAATCCTTTTCGAGTTCTGCAATACTCTCCTCATCTTCTACGATCAGAATTTTGCTCATATAAGTTCCTCCTGTTATGGGTATTATATTTTACTGCTGCGTGTCCCCCGCGATCTTTCTGAGCACAAAGTGGATCTCTGTTCCGATTCCCAACTTGCTGGTGACCCAGATCTTTCCGCCATGGTCCTCGATGATCTTCTTTACGATGGAAAGACCGATGCCGCTGCCGCCCTTGCTGGAATTTCTCGAGGAATCCGTCCGGTAGAAGCGGTCGAAAATATACGGAAGCTCTTTCTGTCCGATGCCCTTTCCGTTGTCCTCGATCTCCACCTGGACAAAGTCACCCACATCCAGGATCCGGATATTGATGATCCCATTCTTTTTATCCATGTATTTTAAGGAATTTCCGATGATGTTGTTGATGACGCGCTTCATCTGCTCCGCGTCGGCGATCACCATCACGTCCTCATCTACAAAGTTAAAATAGCCAAGCTCGATTCCTCTCGCCTCGAGTTCCAGTCCTACTTCCTCCACACAGTCGCGGAAGTAGTTTGCCACATTGATCTTCGAGAAGGTATACGGGATCTTATTTGTGTCGATCTTTGAGTAGAATGTCAGCTCGTTGATCAGACGGTCCATATCGTTCGCCTTGTTGTAGATCGTCCGGATATATTTATCCCGCTTCTCCGGCGAGGACGCAACACCTTCCATAAGACCTTCCGCGTAGCCCTTGATGGCTGTGATCGGGGTCTTTAAATCGTGGGAGATGTTGCTGATCAGCTCCTTGCTCTCCTTATCATACTGGATCTTTTCTTCCGTCGATTCTTTCAGACGGATCCTCATTTCCTCGAAGTTCTGGCAGAGCTGCCCGATTTCATCATCGTCCTCCACATCGAGAGTGAAGTCCAGATTTCCGTCGCGGATCTGTTTCGTTGCCTCCTGAAGCTTTCCGATCGGCCATAAGATCGACCGGTAGACCCAGGCTGTCAACATACCGCCAGTGATAAAAAGGATCAGCACACTGCTGAAGAACATCTCTGTGATCATGGATTTTACCTCCGGGATCACATCCACAACGTTTGTCACAAGGTAGACCGCGATCCGGCTCCCATCTGCCAGTTCAAATTCTCTCTGTTTGATCAGATGTTCCGTATTTTTATCCAGATAATTGCCCCAGGAATCAGAGTCATTGATCTCCGCATAGTCCGATATCTCTCTCTCCAGGCTCGATGCTGTCTCGTCGTTTCCTATATAGATCAGTTTTCCATCCTTCGTCACCATCAGAAAGGAGTGTTTTTCAGTCATCCGGGCGTTCAAGTCGCCCAGATACGACTGGTCCGTGAAAATCTCCGGATCCTTCGCGATCTTTTCTTCGATCTCCTTCTGAATGCTCTCAGTCAGGTGGCTGAATACCCGGATCGACGCGCCGGCAGAGAGATCCACCTGGCCAACGTCGTAGGTCTCCCGGAACACCCGGTTCTGATAGGAACTGAGTCCTAAAATCGAGATATAGATCAAAAAGATCGGTACCACCGTGATCGTCAGAAATGTGATAAGTAATTTTGTACGTATTTTCATGAGCGGCTGCGCGCTCCCTTCTTATTTTTGTCCGCCAGTCTGAGAGGACATACCGGCTTTCTGATTGCTCCGCACTACGTGCTCCTACGTCTGTGCCCCGCACCGGCCAGTGCAAAGCGATCCGGTATCCGATGGGGCAAAGGATCCTTTGACCCCAACAGCATATGATAAGTATAACACAACTCTTGTGGGTAATTTATAAAAGTATTCTAAAAAAGAATGTGCCTTGGCACATTCTCGCGCCTCGCGCGGTCGCTTGCGACAGTCTACATCTTCGCGCGAGTGCGCATTTTGGGCACGTCAGTGCCTTTTTATGTAACAGGGAATTCCTCGGAATTTCCTGTTACATAAAAAAGCGGCGCAGTTTCCTGACCTTTCCGGAAACTGCGCCGCAGCTTTTCGATCATTTCTGTCCCTGAACATTCATGATCGTTCTATTCTTTTTCTCTATTACAGATACTTCTTTAAATCCTCAACCTTGTCAAGCTTCTCCCACGGAAGATCGATATCTGTTCTTCCGAAGTGACCGTATGCTGCGGTCTGCTTGTAGATCGGACGGCGGAGATCAAGCATCTTGATGATCCCTGCCGGGCGGAGATCGAAGTTCTCACGGATGATCTCGACTAACTTCTCGTCGGATACCTTTCCGGTTCCCTCTGTCTCAACCATGATGGAGGTCGGATGAGCCACACCAATCGCGTAGGAGAGCTGGATCTCGCACTGGTCAGCAAGGCCTGCCGCTACGATGTTCTTTGCAACGTAACGCGCTGCGTATGCTGCGGAACGGTCTACCTTTGTGCAGTCCTTTCCCGAGAAAGCTCCGCCGCCGTGACGGGCATACCCGCCGTAGGTGTCAACGATGATCTTTCTTCCGGTCAGTCCGCTGTCTCCATGCGGTCCACCGATCACGAAGCGTCCGGTCGGGTTGATGAAGAACTTTGTATCTGCGTCTACCATCTCCTGCGGAAGGATCTCATCAAATACATATTTCTTGATGTCCTCATGGATCTGCTCCTGAGTCACATTCTCATCATGCTGTGTGGAAAGAACGACTGCGTCAAGGCGGAACGGCTTTCCGTTCTCATCGTACTCAACTGTAACCTGGGTCTTTCCGTCCGGTCTCAGGTACGGAAGAGTTCCGTTCTTTCTGACCTCGGTGAGACGTCTTGCAAGCTTATGCGCAAGAGCGATCGGATACGGCATGTACTCCGGGGTCTCGTTTGTAGCGAAACCGAACATCATACCCTGATCACCAGCACCGATCGCATCCAGCTCATCGTCTGTCATGTTGTTCTCTTTCGCTTCAAGCGCCTTGTCAACACCCATAGCGATATCGCTGGACTGCTCGTCGATTGCAGTGAGAACACCGCAGGTATCACAGTCGAAACCATATTTTGCACGGTCATAGCCGATCTCACGGACGGTCTCGCGGACGATCTTCTGGATATCCACATATGCCTTTGTTGTGATCTCGCCCATTACCATAACAAGACCTGTTGTTGTGCATGTCTCACATGCAACACGGCTCATCGGATCCTGTTCCATTAACGCGTCGAGGATCGCGTCGGAGATCGCGTCGCACATTTTGTCCGGATGTCCTTCAGTTACGGACTCGGAAGTAAATAATCTCTTTTCCATTGTAACTCCTTTCAAGTTATAGGCAGGCCGCACCTGCACCCGCAGTTACGGCAAAACAAAAGTCCGCTCAATGCTAAGCGGACTTGACGACTTTACACTGGTCAAATCCTCTTATTGCTCGATTTACTCGCTCAGGTTGGCACCTTCCTGCCCTCTCGCAAACGCGATTAACAGGGGTTGCCGTGACTTCACCGGTCCTATGTACCTCCATCACTCTGAATAAGGGATATTGCGAACTTTTTAAATTTATTGTTCCGTAAGCCACCTGAAAAATGACCTACGGATGGTATCTTATACGATTCATACGGGAATGTCAAGCGGCAATCACAAAAAAACTCGAAAATCCGTTACAGTTCAGCCATTACATCTTCTTGTTTTCATATTCATGAAAACAAGAAGCTTGGTGGTTCGAATTCTTATCAGCCGACTCTCAGTCTGAATTTCTGTGCTTCCTTCTCGGAATCCACACGCTCGATCACTGCGCCGAGGGAGCGGAGTTTTTCCTCGAAGTTCTCGTATCCGCGCTCTACATAGCCAATCTCATCGACAGTGGTGTAGCCGTCAGCGGCCAGTCCCGCAAGGACAAGGGCTGCGCCTGCGCGGAGGTCCGGTGCTACGACCTGGGCACCTGTGAAGTTTCCGACACCGTCGACGATGGCAACGCTGCCTTCCACTTTGATGTTTGCTCCCATGCGGGAAAGCTCATCCACATATTTGAAGCGATTCTCGAAGATGCTCTCCGTCACCACGCTTGTTCCATCTGCCAGGGCAAGTGCCACCGTCATCTGAGGCTGCATATCGGTCGGGAAGCCCGGATACGGGAGTGTCTTAAAGTTCATGTGACGCTGTCTCGGTTTTCCGACTACGCGGATCTCCTCGTCGAACTCAACGACCTCACAGCCCATCTCGGTGAGCTTTGCGGAGATCGCCTCCAGATGCTTCGGGATCACATTTTTTACGGTAATATCACCGCGGGTGATCGCTGCGGCACACATAAATGTTCCGGCCTCGATCTGATCCGGGATGATCGAATAGTTTGTTCCGTGAAGACGTCTTACACCTTTGATACGGATCACATCCGTACCTGCGCCTTTAATGTTTGCGCCCATACTGTTTAAGAAGTTTGCGACATCAACAACATGCGGCTCTTTTGCCACGTTCTCAAGGATCGTCTCGCCTTCCGCCATCGTTGCGGCCATCATGATATTGATGGTAGCGCCGACAGAAACCACATCCAGATAGATATGGCTTGCCACAAGATCGATCGCGTGGGCCACAACAGCACCGCGGACGATCTTCACATCAGATCCCAGTGCACGGAATCCCTTTAAGTGCTGGTCGATCGGACGGCTTCCGATCGTACATCCGCCGGGAAGCGGAACCTCCGCACTCTTATATTTTCCAAGAAGCGCGCCGATAAAATAATATGACGCGCGGATTTTTCTCATATGCTCATCTTCCACGGTCACCGCGTGGATATTTTCCGCATTGATCTTTACAGTATGGCGGTCAATACGCTCAACCTTCGCTCCAAGATGGCTGATTGCCTCTAAAAGAGCATTGATATCGCTGACATCCGGGAGATTATCGATCACAACGTCATCATCGGTCATGATCGCCGCCGCTAAAATTCCCAGAGCCGCATTTTTTGCGCCGCTTATAGTTACTTCTCCTACAAGCGGATTTCCGCCCTTCATGATGTACTGTTCCATTACGCACCTCTATCTATATATCTAAAAAGGGACAGAGCTATCCCGCATTCGTCCCAGCTTGTTTTCGTTATGATTATAACATATCTGGGAAAAATGTAAAGTTTTTCTTAAGGAACGAAACCTATAGGGTTGGCACGCAGCATATGAAATCATACCCCGCTGCCCCAAGCATCTGGTTCGCCGTCTCCATGGACAGCACTTCTGTTGCCCCGCTCTCTGGATGATACACACGGACATGTGTCTGGTCATAGCCGGTCAGGTACATGGACGTTCCCTCTCCAGTGTAGGCTAACACCGGAATGTTCTGTCCCACAAAGTATAACACCTGGATGATCGTGCTGCCGGAGGCGTCCAGAAGGAAGGTTCCATCCTCCATCGTCTGGTTTATCTCAAAGGAATCGAGGTAGCGCTCCATCAGCCTTGACGCCGATGTGATATCCCTGATATAGGAAGCGCTCGCCCTGTTTCCGCGCACCCAGATGATCCGGTCACGTCCCGCTGTCACGAATCCCATACTGTTGTACGCCGTCTCCGCCGCGTCCGAGAACTCCACAAACCGTCCGAGGAATCTGCCCCGTCCGTAGGCGTAAAACTCTGTTTCCCTGCAGGCTGCTGTCGCGATCGGCTTTACAGTCTCTCTGCTCTCCGCAAGCTTCGGGGATGCCTGGCGGATCTTCTTTGCCGTCTCGATATCCCTGTCGAGCTGGACAAACAGGACCTGTCCTTTCTGATCCGACGCGTACCAGCCGATATCGTCGGCCTTTCCCGGAAGGATCTCCGCGTTGCAGACCAGCGTGTCCGCGGAATATGTCCCGAAGAATCCGTCCTTGCTTGTCACAGTCTTCATATGGATCCGGCTGTCATTCACAGACACCTCGCGGATCCAGGAACCTGGCTTCTCATAGTGCATCACGGACTTCATCTCCCTGTCCACGATATCGATGCTCTTTAAATAGACTCCCATTACACGGCCGTTGGACATCAGGTAATCCCCGCTGTCTCCGGTTCCGTAGATGCAGTCATTTCCGACAAAGCCGAAAATTCTTGATACGGACCCCGCCTGTCCGCCGAGCTGGGTCTTGTCCCCGGTGTCGAGATCCATGATCTGGATCGTCTGGGAATCCCAGATTCCTGTATTTTCCTGCCATGCCGCCCGGGAGTGATCCGCGCTGACCGCAAACTGGTTCTTTGTGAGACCGGAAGCAAGCGCCACATACTCCAGGCTCTTCAGATCGATCCCGTAGATTCCATGGTCCATATAGAAATAGAAGATTCCGTTCGTTCCGCGGTGTGCGAGGACGGAGAGATCGTCCTTCAGCTCCTCAAAAGGTTCCGTGGATGGAATAAAAAATTTCTCCTCCAGGGCATTCTGGTCCATCGCATAGTGATAGTAGGCGATTCCCGTGCTGCCCTCATGGGTTCCGCGGTTCATTCTTCCGTAGACGATAAAATCGATTCCGCCGTCCTCATCCACAGAAAGGATCTCGACGCCATGTTCCGGCACGTTGTCACGGATATCATCGGATGCCGCGCCGCCGAAGGCGAACACTCTGGCTCCAACATTCTCGCCACTGTCGTATGCCCACAGCTCCCGGCCTGTCACAAACGCTGTGTACTGGCCCCCAGCACTCTTTACGGCATGGACTCCGTCACCGTTTCCGATTCCCAGAATGATCCGTTTTCCAGAGAACAGATCGGAATCTCCTGTGAAGAGCTCCGTCATGGTCCTCTCGTAATCCATCATGTAGATTCGCTGGGATGCCCACTTCATTGTAAAGTTTTCTGTCACCTCGTAGGTTTCCGTCTTCTCGCCATCCTTCGCCGTCACATGGGTCGCGATCTCCACATTGGCGAGATTTCCGGACAGTTCCTTTAATTTCGTGTATGCCTCACCGGTCCGCTCCACGCCCAGAGAGCCCCATGTGAGCTGGGTGAAAGTGTCTTTTAACGTCACAGTTCCCAGTGCCGAACTGTTTGCGCTGGGGGATGTCTCCATATACATGGCCAGGCTCTGGGCATCGCTGTACTTGTATGTCTTTGAGGAAAACTCCTCCGCCAGTGCCAGCATCTCGTTCACATGGCCCTGGTCCTGCTCCACGATCCGCATGTAATACCAGGCCTCGGATCCGTCGGGAAGACTCGCGCAGACGCCGAGAAGATACTCTTTTCCTGTCTCAAGAAGATTCTGGATCAGAAGCTCTGCACTTACGGCATTTTCGCTGTCTCCATTTATGGCTGCATCAAGAGATGTGACCTGGGTGCGCTCGATCAGATTTTCTGTGTCGAGGCTGCGGATCTCATAGCGCAGTCCCTGGATCTTTGTCGTACCGGCAAACCGTACCTTGAGTTTCCGGTCTTCCGGAAGTACGATCAGGCTGCCGCGGTCTGCGGTCACACCGCGCTCCTCCGTCTGGCCGAACACCGGCGCCATCTCCCGGTCTCCCATCGTCGCATAGAGTACCGGAAATTTCGCTTTCTCCATCGCCGTGTACTCCGTGATTCCATGCTCTTCTTTCTTCCCAACTGGGTGTATAAAATAAACGATCACTGCCGCCACAAAAATAAGCAGCAGGATCATGACTTTCTTGCCGGTCTTCATCTTACTGTTCCTCGCTCTGTCTATCTGTCACTGCTCTGATTTTCCATTCTGTTTAAGATCCGTCTCCTGTAGATCTCATTTATAAACAGTACCTGTAAAAGATCCTGTCCTTCTTTACCACCTGCGGTCTCCTCCGGATGGCGCTGTCTCACTTTTGAAAGCTCCCGGTATAAGAATTCCCGGTCCGGGTATTCGTCATACATGGGACTTCCAGGGTATTCCAGAAGATCGCATGCCTCCTCCGCCAGGATCTGGTTCTGCTTTGCCGATGCCGGATAGAGACCTCGAAGATAATCTATCTCTGACCGGGATTCATTTCCGGTCAGCTCCGTTTTTCCGCTCTGCTCCTCTCTACGGTAAAGCATCCAGGGGACTTTCTTTGGCCCTTCGGACGAACAGGTCCTTTCTGGGTTAAAAATTCCGTAACCCTTTTTTACTTCCAGGGGATATCCCCGGTAAATCTTCTCCATAAAAACGTTCCCGCTCCTTTGCTGATCCCTATACAGGATTATCATATGCAAAAAGAGCGGGAAAGCTACCATTTCACTTTACTATGATCGTACCATGATCGGCTGATCAGGCTGTTCTTATCTGTTTGCAGACAATATTGTAAACGTACATCCTCTCAGCGCAATGCTCTTAGAACAGTTTCTTCGGGTAAACGCCTGCATCTACCAGCTTCTGGATTGATGCGACAACTGCCGGTTTGTCTTCCTTATAAGTAACTCCAAACCATTTATCCTTTGTCTCAAGCACACGGACAGTTCCTTTTCCACTGTGGATGCACTCGTCGATCACTGCCGGAAGAAGATACTCCGCCTTCAGATCTCCCTCTTTCACATTAGAAAGGAACTCCGGGAATCCCTTTTCCAGTTCCTTTACGAAGGATGCCGGGAGACCGAACATGTTCATGGAGACATGCTGATCTTCTGACACGATAACCGGATTCCCGTCGTGGTCTGCCGCGTGCATGCCGTCCTCGGCCTTATATACATCATATGTCTCTGTGACCTTGGAGAGGTATCCATTATTGTCCACAGTGCACACGCCGCGGGTTACAGGACCGTTTTCGCTTAAGGTGTTGGAGAGGATAAATCCTGCCATACACATATCGAAGGTGTCCTTCGTATCATCCATCTCATTTACCATGTAATCATGGACGATCCTGAAACCTTCTTTTCCGTAATAGTCATCTGCATTGATGACAAGGAACGGCTCCTTAATTAAATTTCTCGCCGCAAGGATCGCCTGACCGGTTCCCCACGGCTTCTTTCTTCCTTCCGGAACAGAAAATCCCTCCGGGAGATCGTCCATTTCCTGGTACGCATACTCTACCGGAGCGATCCTCTCGATACGGTTTCCGATGATCTCCTTGAAATCCTTTTCCAAATCTTTTCTTATAATAAAGATAATTTTATCAAATCCTGCTTCCAGGGCGTCATGGATCGAATAGTCCATAATGATCTCACCGCTCGGTCCAACCGGGGCAAGCTGCTTGATCCCGCCGCCAAAACGGCTTCCAATTCCTGCTGCCATGATGACAAGAGATGTCTTTTTCATGTAACAGTCCTCCTTTATCTGATGATTCTTCTCACACTCACTTGAAGACATCATAACACAAACCCCGTGGGTTTTCAATCAGACAAGTGCTTCCCCGCGTTTTTTAAGAAAATCGTAACTGTTATTTTACTTATATATTCTCGAATTTTTATTCATAATCTGCGAACTTCTTCTTTGTAATACCGGATTCTGTAAAACAGCTTTTTCTGTGTGGCAGGAAGCTTGAAAGCTGCGCTTTAAAGTTCGATCATGTCGATCAGTTTCTGAAGTTCGTTGATAAACATGGATGTGTGATATCCGTCAGCGGCTGCGTGGGCGATGTTGACGCAGAATGGCATTGTAAGTATCCCGTCATGCTCTGTGAACTTACCGCAGGTAATAATTGGAAACAGCATCGGGGTTCCGCTCTCTGTGTAGGCGGAATAACCAGTAAAGTTTAACCACGGCACCATGGAGATACAGTAAAAGTTCTGTGGCTGTCCCGGTTTTGCCTTTACGGCTTTTACGTCTTTGTAGGTCTCCATGTCATCTCTCATATTTTTATAGAAGGTTTTAAAGTCTTCCGTGTATCCGGTCCAGACATCGGAGAAGGTATGGTCATCCTCATGGAAGATCGTATAATTCGGATGAAGGATATCGTAGTATCCCGGATTTCCTTCCTTGTCCCGTCCCATGCGGAATTCTTTTGTCACTGCGATCTGTTTTGAGACACAGTAGACAAAGGCAGGATAAAACTTCAGTCCTTTTTCTTTTACCTGCTGGTGCAGCTTCGTGATATCTAAGGACACAGTCACACTGTAGCCGCATTTTAACAGGTTTGTATAATAATCATAATGGGAGTTTCTCTCCCAGATGGTTCGGTCGATCGGTGTAAATTTCATGCGGATGGGTCTCCTTTTTTCTTAATTTTACCATCTGACATTTACACATGCAAGTTGAAACAACTACCACCACTATTATTTCCCACATACACAAAAACACTCTCCAAACAGGCCAATTACGGTCTGTTCCAAGAGTGTCTCTTATGCATATTCCATATTTTATTTTACACGATCTTGCTTCCGTTCGCCGTCATCTTGAATTTCGCTCCGAGCATTTCACACGCACGGCGGCACATGAGCATGCGCTTTAAGAAGATCTCGAAGTACTCCAGCATGGAGCAGATGTTTTCGTCGATCTTTAAGTTCAGGGTGATCACTTTCTTTTCCTCATTTACCTTTAATTTTGCCTCTGTAACCGCATAGTTTACGCGGTCGTGGATATCAAAGGAGGCCATCTCCTTCTGGCGGACGCGATTTCTGCGTACATCCGTCTTGTCGGCGATGATAAGCGCCGCGGAGATCGGATCTACGGCTCCGCCCGTTGACTCATCATGGTTTCCGATCGCGGAGACGATGATCGCGCGGTCTGTGATCGGAAGATCCGTCTTTTCCAGGATCTGGGATGCCAGAAGGGCACCATACTCCGCATGGGCATGCCGGTTGATCGCATTTCCCATATCATGCATGAAACCGGCGATCTTCACCAGCTCGATATCGTGATCTGAGTAACCGAATTTCTTTAAGATCATTGCTGCCCGCTCCGCAACCATCGCGCAGTGCGCGTCCGAATGATCTGTAAATCCCATAGTCCCCAGATTGTCGTTTCCTTTTTTCAGGTAAGCTAAAACTTCCGCGTTTTTCTTGATTTCCTTATATGTCATATTCTTTTTCCTCTGCCGCAGTCGACCCAGCTCGTGACTGCTCTTTCTTTTTTCTCTCATTTTCACTTCTATATCATATAGCAGAAAAAAGAAACGAACAATCACGCTCCGGTAAAAGAATGTAAAATCTGTGTAAAGTGTTGCTGTACACGAGTAGGAATTTTCTAAACTGAAAATCCCGTACAATACAGTGGTAGTAGTGGATTTTGCCGATTTGGAATGCGAAGCATCGGCAAAATCAGTTACTGTTTGTGCAAGGCGCGAACAGCAACTGCAAAGTTCTTCTTGACATATGTACGAAATCGTACTATGATTCTACGTACGATTTCGTACATCAACAGCTGCAAAACTGTCGATAGGAAAAACATGAATTTTCCCTCGGGCAGACACAGTAAAAAAACTGAAAGGGTACACAATGAATATTTCACTTTCCGACCACTTTACCTATAAAAAACTCCTGCGGTTCACGTTTCCGTCTATCGTCATGATGATTTTAACGTCCATCTACGGTGTTGTGGACGGTGTTTTCGTCTCGAACTTTGTGGGTTCCGAGGCCTTCGCCTCCATCAATATCATTATGCCGTTTCTCATGATCCTCGGTGCCATCGGCTTTATGACCGGCAGCGGCGGCAGTGCCCTGGTGGCTCTGACCTTCGGAACCGGGAATGAAAAAAAGGCAAAGGAGATCTTTTCCCTCCTCGTCTACGTTCTGATCGCGGTGGGCTTCCTCTTTACGGTAGGCGGCGAGATCCTTTTAGCCCCGATGGCAAAACTCTTAGGCGCTGATGAGATACTCCTCCCCTACTGCGTCCGTTACGGCCGGATCATCCTGCTGGCTCTGATCCCCTTTATGCTGCAGAATGTATTCCAGAGCTTTTTAGTTGTTGCGGAACGCCCGCAGCTCGGACTCCTGATCACCATCGCGTCAGGACTTACAAATATGATCCTCGATGCTTATTTTATCGCTGTTCTGCGTCTCGGCGTTGTGGGAGCTGCCGCCGCAACAGCGATCAGTCAGTCCATCGGCGGACTGATCCCCCTGCTCTACTTTATCTTTCCAAACAGGAGCCGGCTCCGCCTCGGAAGGACCCATATGGACTTTAGTGCCCTGTTGAAGTCCTGTACAAACGGCGCTTCCGAGTTTATGACGAACATCTCCATGTCCATCGTAAACATGCTCTACAACTGGCAGCTCATGCGCCTTTCCGGTTCCGACGGTGTTGCCGTATACGGCGTCATCATGTATGTGAGCTTTATCTTCGCGGCGCTCTTTATCGGCTACTCTATGGGAAGTGCCCCGATCGTGGGCTATCACTGCGGTGCGGGAAATAAGAGTGAGTTAAAGAATCTGCTCGGAAAAAGCTTCCGGCTGATCCTGACCTTCCAGATCATCCTGACGATCGCGGCAGAAGCAGGTGCCCCCTTTCTTGCGGGAATTTTCGTCCGCTATAACACGCACCTCTTAGACATGACGGTCCATGCATTCCGCTCATACTCGATCTCTTTCCTGTTCATGGGCTTCAGCATCTACGCATCGTCCTTCTTTACGGCACTCAACGACGGGGGCGTCTCCGCTGCGATCTCCTTCTGCCGTACCATGATCTTTGAAACAGGGGCTGTGATCATCCTGCCGTTTTTCCTCGGTGTCTCCGGGATCTGGTATTCCATCATCGCGGCGGAATTTATGGCGGTATGCCTGTCGCTCTTCTTCCTGATCCGGAAGGCAAAGAAGTACGGATACACATAGACTGACAGTCCGGGCCGGCGGATGCAAAGCCCTGCACTGCCCCCATACACTTATATTTTCAGGAGATCTGCCATGTACTCTGCATTTAAAGAATTTTACAACCTGCTCAGCCAAGTCGACAGTGTCTACCATGACGCTGCATTAAAGCTCGGTCTCACGGACAGCGAGCTTGATATTCTCTACTCCCTCAACGAACACAGCTCCGGCTGCAATCAAAGTATTTTTTACAAAGAGACCGGCACCACAAAATCCACGATCAACTCTGCAGTACGCAGGATGGAACAGGCCGGTTATCTGTACCTGAAACCCGGAACAGGGCGGAACACCTGCGTTTTTCTCACGGAAAAAGGAGAGGAACTCATGAAAAATACCGCCCATCGCCTGATCGCCATTGAAAATGCGATTTTCGAGAGCTGGTCTGCCGAGGAGCAGCAGATCTTCATAAAACTGAACCGGGATTTCGCGGTCAAATTCACGGAGGAGACGAAAACCATATAGGCTGTGATAAAACATAATGTACCTTTTGTGTCATAGGAGCTTCCGAGGAAGCCTTATTACGCAAAAATCAGCGCCTCTGAAAAATATTCTCAGGAGCGCTGATCTTTTATGTCTATATCATCTTACTCAAAACTGTCTGTAACTGTTCAGTACCTCACAGTTACACGCAAAAATCCATTCCAAATCGGCTGTGCCGATAGGATTTTTTCCTTCTAGTCTAAGTTTTCTTACGGTCAGCGCAGTAAATGCGCAGACCTACTGATCAATTAAAACTGTCTCATAAGATTTACCATCTCGATTGCGGAAAGTGCACAGTCATATCCTTTATTTCCGCCTTTGCTTCCGGCACGGGCGATAGCCTGCTCGATGTTCTCTGTTGTCAGGACGCCGAAGAGTACCGGCATCTTCTCTGCCAGTCCCACCTGAGCGATTCCCTTGGAAACTTCACTGCACACATAATCATAGTGTGTGGTATCACCGCGGATCACAGCGCCGACACAGATGATCGCGTCATACTTGCCGGACTTTGCCATGGCAGATGCCGCAACCGGGATCTCGAATGCGCCCGGAACCCAGGCCGCCGTGATATTTTCTTCCTCCACACCGTGGCGGACAAGTCCGTCAACCGCTCCGCCTAAGAGCTTATTTACGATGATCTCGTTAAAACGGGAAGCTACGATCCCCACTTTCATGCCTTCCGGTGCTACAACTTTTCCTTCTAATACCTTGATCTCTTTCATGATGATTCTCCTTTTCTTTCTTATGTTTTCTGCAATGAACTTTCCATTCTATCACACTTTAATTTTTGTAAAGATATGTCCCATCTTGTCCTGCTTCGTCTTCAGATAGAAGCTGTCGTACTGCTGCGGATCGATCTCGATCGGCACGCGCTCATGGATCTCAAGTCCGAAGCCGGAAAGTCCGTAGATCTTCTCCGGATTGTTCGTGAGAAGTCTTAAGGACTTCACGCCGAGATCCCTTAAGATCTGTGCCCCGATCCAGTATTCCCTGAGATCCGGAGCAAAACCAAGCTTGATATTGGCCTCCACCGTGTCAAAGCCCTGCTCCTGAAGCACATACGTCTTTAGTTTGTTGATCAGACCGATGCCGCGGCCTTCCTGGCGCATGTAGAGGATGATGCCACGGCCTTCCGCCTCCACCTGGCGCATCGCGGTCTGGAGCTGTTTTCCGCAGTCACAGCGCATGGAACCGAACACATCTCCGGTCAGGCACTCGGAATGCACGCGGCAGAGCACATCCTCGCCGTCCCCGATATCACCTTTTACAAGAGCAACATGGTGCTCGCCGGTAATATCGTTCACATAGCCGTAGATCTTAAAGTGTCCATACTGGGTCGGCATGTCCGCGCAGGCCTCCTGCACCACATGTTTTTCATGGACACGGCAGTAATCCTGCAGCTCCTTGATCGTGATGAATTTCAGTCCGTACTCCTTCGCCAGCTTCCACAGGTTTGTGGTCCGCATCATGGTTCCGTCTTCCTCCATGATCTCACAGCACACGCCGCACTCGGAAAGTCCCGCCAGACGCATGAGGTCCACAGTTGCCTCGGTGTGGCCGTTTCTCACAAGGACACCGCCGCGCCTTGCCACGAGAGGAAATACATGGCCCGGTCTTCTGAGATCCTGAGGCTTTGTCGCCGGATCCACACACTTCATCATCGTGTAGGAGCGCTCCGCCGCGGAGATTCCTGTTGTCGTGTCCACATGGTCGATGGAGACCGTAAATGCCGTGCAGTGGTTATCCGTGTTCTCGGATACCATCTGCGGAAGTCCCAGCCGCTCCGCCACTGCCGCGCTCATCGGCGTACAGATCAGTCCCTTTGCATGACTTGCCATAAAATTGATATTTGCCTGCGTCGCGAACTCTGCCGCGCAGATCATATCTCCCTCATTCTCCCGGTCCGGATCGTCTGTTACGAGAATGATCTTTCCCGCCCGCAGATCTTCGATCGCTTCTTCGATTGTGTTGTACTGTTCGTTCATAGCTTCCTGCCTTTCTAACGTCCTTGTCCTTGAATCGTCTTCTCTAAAATCCATATTTCTGAAGAAACTCCATGCTGAGCCCCGAGTTTCCCTTCGCATTTCCTGCGGCATTTCCTGCGGCATTTTCACCGTCAGGCATTTTTCCCCGGTCCGCACCGGAATTTCTTCCGATATCCACAAATTTCTGAATATATTTCCCCACAATGTCGTTTTCCAGATTGACCGGATCTCCTGCTTTTTTCTTCAAAAGTGTTGTCTCCTCGCCGGTATGCGGGATCACTGACACTGAAAAGTTCCTATTTGTCACCGCCGCCACCGTGAGGCTAATCCCGTCGATGCAGATCGACCCTTTTTCCACGATCAGATCCAGGATCTTATCCGCACATGTGATCGTGACCCAGACTGCATTCTCTTCCCGTCTCATCGATTCGATCTGACCAGTTCCGTCAATATGACCGGAAACGATATGACCGCCGAACCGGCCGTCTGCCGCCATGGCCCGCTCCAGGTTTACATAGCTTCCGTCCCGCAGTGCTCCGAGGCTGCTTCTCCTCACAGTCTCCGCCATCACGTCGGCGGAAAACTCGTTATTTTTCATATTTGTGACCGTAAGGCAGACACCATTGACCGCGATGCTGTCACCGATCTTTGTTCCTTCCAGAACTTTTTTTGCTTTTACCGTCAGTGTACCGGAATTTCCGCGCAGGGAAAGTGCCTTCACCTGTCCGAGTTCTTCTACGATCCCTGTAAACATGCTCTCATTTCCTTTCCCATTTTCAATCTACTGAATATCTGAGCATCAGATCATCCCCGATCGTCTCCACCTGTCTCAGCGTCAGCATCACGGCTTCCGCCGGATGCGCCACACCGATCCCGGAAACCGGAGTCTTCGCGCCGGCACCGCCGAAGATCTTCGGTGCGATAAACGCGCAGATCTCGTTTACGATCCCGGCTGACAGCGCCGCGTCATTTAAGGTACCGCCGCCCTCTAAAAGCACGCTGTCGATGCCCTGTTTTCCAAGATATTCCATGAGCTTCCCAAGATCCACACGCCCGTCTGCGTCCGGGACCGACACGGTCTCCACGCCGGCCGCGTGAAGCTGTTCCGCTTTCTCTTCCGTTTCTTTACAGCCTTCCCCGGAATACTCCCCCGCATACGCTACGATGGTCCGGTACTCCTTTGCCGTTTTCACGATCTGTGAATCCATCGGGATCCTGAGTCCGCTGTCGCAGATGATCCGCACCGGACTCTTCAGCCCGGGGATCCGGACGTTTAACATCGGATCGTCTGCCAGGACTGTGCCGATCCCCGCCATGATCCCCATATACTGGTGGCGCAGCTCCTGCACCTTTTTCCTTGCGCTCTCTCCTGTGATCCACTTGGAGTCGCCGGTCCGCGCAGCGATCTTTCCGTCCGCCGTCATGGCGTATTTCATGACCACATAGGGCGTTTTCTTTGTGATATAATGAAAGAATACCGGATTTAACGCATCGCATTCCTCACGCATAAAGTCCTCTTCCACCCGGACTCCCGCTGCTCTTAAGATCGCCACTCCTTTTCCTGCTACCAGGGGATTCGGATCTCTTGAACCGATCACAACTCTTGCGATCTTCTGCTCGAGGATCGCCTCCGTGCAGGGCGGTGTCTTTCCGTAATGGCAGCACGGCTCTAACGTCACATAGAGTGTCGCGCCCTCCGCACTTTCCGTGAGCGACGCAATGGCGTTTCGCTCCGCGTGAAGTTTTCCGCACCGCTCATGATAACCTTCCCCTATGATCCTTCCGTCTTTCACGATCACAGCTCCCACGAGGGGATTCGGGCTCGTCCAGCCAAGTCCCCCCTTTGCAAGCTCAATGGCCCGCAGCATATAATCCCGGTCCGTCATCTTTTTCACTCCTCTTTCCGCAAACCTGCCTTACAGGCGCAATCAGAAAGTTCCATAGGAATTTTCTGTTAAAAAAACCTGTAAAGTAGATGCCTACAGGGTTTTCCATATTCGGTCCGTTGTTTCATTCGGAAATATAACTTTTCTGCAATTCACAGCTTTCCCGGATCAATCTCCCGTTACACAAAAAAGCCCTGAAACAGTTTCCTATTCCAGAGCTACTGATCCGATCTTCCGTGATCCGGAATTCCTCGATCCCGTCCTCTTTTTCGAGTACCGGATCACTTCCGCATATCACAAACAAACCTGAAATTCTTCTTTCATCCAGACTATACTGTCGGCCCCGGAATCTCACCGGATCATGCCTCTCGGCTCGCGGGCTTTACCGCCGGTAGGGATTTGCACCCTGCCCTGAAGACTCATTATTGAATTGTCCTATCGCTGACCGTCATTTTCATCAGCGGTTGTTTACAATATACTCCCGTTCTCCGTATTTGTAAAGTATTTTCGATAGGAATTTTCACAGAGGATCCCTTTACTCAAAATTCTTGCATGGTACCTGATTTCCTGTTATACTTGATATATTAAGCACTGTCTATTTTCGCAACATAAGGAGGAAATTCGATGTTCAACTTTAATTTCTATACCCCGACCCGCGTCGTATTCGGAAAAGAAACCGAATACCGGATCGGAAAGCTTGTAAAAAATGTCAACTGTAAAAAAGTCCTGCTCCACTACGGAAGCGGCAGCGTGATCCGCTCCGGTCTTCTCGGACGGATCAAAGAGTCCCTGGACGCGTCCGGAGTCACCTATGTGGAGCTTGGCGGTGTTGTCCCAAACCCACGTCTTTCCTTAGTCCGCGAGGGGATCGAGCTCTGCCGAAAGGAGGGCGTTGATTTTCTTCTCGCTGTCGGCGGCGGCAGTGTCATCGACTCCGCGAAAGCCATCGGTTACGGTCTCGCGAACGACGGTGATGTCTGGGATTTCTATGAGCACACCCGTCAGGCATCCGCATGCCTTCCGATCGGCGTTGTTCTGACCATCGCGGCTTCCGGAAGTGAGATGAGCAACAGCTCTGTTATCACAAACGATGAAACACTGGAAAAACGCGGCTACAACAATGATATCTCCCGCCCTGTATTTGCTGTCATGAACCCGGAGATCACAATGACTCTCCCGCCGTACCAGACAGCCTGCGGCTGCACCGATATTCTGATGCATACCATGGAGCGCTATTTCACAAACGGCGGAAATATGGAGATCACCGATGCCATTGCGGAAGGTCTTATGCGCACCGTGATCACGAACGCGAAGATCCTTGTGGACGATCCAGACAACTATGACGCGAGAGCCGAGGTGATGTGGTCCGGAAGTCTCTCCCACAATGGCCTCACCGGCTGTGGAAACGATGGCGGAGACTTTGCCTCCCACCTCTTAGAGCATGAGATCGGCGGAATGTTCGACGTTGCCCACGGTGCGGGACTGGCGGCGATCTGGGGCAGCTGGGCGAGATATGTGATCGATAACTGCACTCCGCGTTTTGCGAAATTTGCAGTGAATGTCATGGGTGTTGAGCCTGGAAAAGATGACATGGAGACGGGTTTAAAGGGCATCGAGGCCATGGAAAACTTCTACCGCGCCATCAATATGCCGACAAACTTAAAGGAACTCGGCATCGATCCGACAGAAGAACAGCTTGAGACTATGGCAAAAAACGCGAGAATCGCTGCAGGCGGCCCGAAGGGATCCGCGAAGAAGTTGGAAGCGGAAGATATGCTTAAGATCTATCAGATGGCTGCAGGAAAATAGCAGAAATCTATCAAAATTATATGAAGAAAACCGGGATGCCGCCTATCTGCGCAGCATCCCGGTTTTCATATAATACCATGAATCCTTGTTTTTTTTTAAAAAACGTGCCTTGGCACATTCTCGCGCCTCGCGCGGTCGCTTGCGACAATCTACATCTTCGCGTGAGTGCACATCTTTGGAATTCCTCGGAATTTCCTGTTACATAAAATAAGACTGCCGTCCAGCATAAGCCTACTGATACGGCAGTCAATTTTTTCATCTACACGTAATCTCTGACCAGAAAGACCGGCTTGATCGCCATGATCTCATCGAATTCCTCCTGGGTGACGGATACATCCGCGTTGGTCTTTTTCAGATCATTTTTTACAACGTCAAACGCGTCCTCCACAGACTCGGCACGCCCCTCACGGACAGCACGCTGCATCCGCTCTACAGTCACCGGATGAAGGTAACAGGCCGGAACCGGAAGTCCGAGATGGAGGCTGTCCACATACCCCGTAACGGCTTTTTCCGCCGCTGCAAGACGTTTTTCGATGGCTTTCCGATTATTCGTACTCGTCGGCATGACATTCGCTCCGGAGAACAGAAAGATCGCCGCCATTCCAAAGAGGACAAAGTATACGGCAAACGCATCATGGTTCATAAAGGAGAATACGCCGTATGCAAGCGCCGCCGCCCCCATGACTACCATGAATAAGGCAAGCCATTTGTAAAACGGCTTTGTCTTCTCATACGTTCTCTTTTTCTTTGCCGCATTGGTGAGCTCTGTGAACAGGGACAACCGCTTCGTGAGGGCTGCTTTTGCCTGCTCCAGGACATTTACCGTCTCCTTCGCCTGCTCAGAAAGCGGAATGAGACATTTCTCCGCCTGCTTTTTCTCAGCTTCCGCAAGGCGCTTTTCCGCCGCTTCACTCACGGTCTTTATCTGCGGGAACCGTTCCTTCACGGATGCCACGAAAGCGTCCACCTGATCCTCATATTTAAAGTTGCACTGTTTTTCCTTACCGTCCTCATAGACAACCACCAGGTACGGCATGGTGGCAAACAGGCCTTTTCCGGTAAATCCGCCTTTGCTCATCGCCACGCGCTTAAAGACACGGGAGACGGAAGATACCGGGATGTAGAAGCGCCGCTCCAGATAAAAGCTGTTGAGGTACAGAGCCTCTTTTCCGATTCCGCAGGGACCGATCTTCTTACAGTGCTTTTTGTCCTCTGAAAGAATACTCTCCGGAATCTCTTTTTCTCCAAGTTTTGCCGGTTTTAAGAACATAACTCTCGCCTCCCAAATACTGAATAACCAGTATAAGCTGCCCTCAGCCTTTCACCGGGGCAGCTTATACTTTCTGCATCATCTGCAGTCAGACACTCCCAGCTTTGCAGCCTGTCTTTCGTGTCATTATAATCTTACATTATGCTGTCTGTTTCTTCGTTGCGCGGATGAAGATTCCAAGGAATACGACCGCAAGTACGATACCTACCGGGTACGCAACTGCAGTACCGAGGTTTAAGCACTCTTTTGCACAGAAGAAATATGTCATGGAAACAGCGCTCATGAAGGTTGCCGGAACTGCTGTGAGCCAGTAGTTCTTCTTTGCCTTGTAGAGGTACATGCTTGCTGTCCAGAGAACGATCATAGCCAATGTCTGGTTTGTCCAGCTGAAGTATCTCCATACGATGCTGTAATCCATATGTCCAACGATAGCGCCGATTCCAAGTAACGGTACGCAGAGAAGCAGACGGTTCTTCCAGTTCTTCTGGTCAACCTTGAACCAGTCAGCAAGTGTTAAACGTGCGCTTCTGAATGCTGTATCACCGGAAGTGATCGGGCAGGCGATAACACCTAACATAGCAAGAGCAATGCCGACACCGCCCATGGTCTTCTGGCAGACATCATAGATGGCTGCGGACTGACCGTTCTTCATGATCTCTGCGAGACCTGTGTTTAAACCACCTGTCACTTCGTAGAGAGAGCATCCTGCTGCTGCCCAGATCAGGGCGATAATACCTTCGCATACCATTGCGCCGTAGAATACGAAATGCCCCTGTTTCTCAGATTTCATACAACGCGCCATAAGAGGTGACTGTGTTGCGTGGAAACCGGAGATCGCGCCGCAGGCAACGGTGATGAACATGAAGCTCCATACCGGTGTTCCGCTCGGATGCATGTTTCTGAAATTGCTCCAGATCTCCGGGATCACATATTCCGGTTTTGTGAAGATACCAAAAGCAACACCGAGTGCCATGATAATCAGGCAGATACCAAAGATCGGATAGATCTTACCGATGATCTTGTCGATAGATATAAAGGTTGCGATAAAGTAGTAAGCCAGAATGATCCAGAGCCACATCTCTTTGTTTACGACAAGGCCCTGTGCTCCGCCGTTGCTGAACAGGGTTACGATCAGACCGGCCGGACCAACTGCGAAAACAGTACCGACCATGACAAGAAGTACAACACTGAATACACGCATCACGTTCTGCATCAGGCCGCCGAGGTAGATTCCGCATACCTCTGAGATCGAAGCACCATCATTTCTCTCGGACATCATGCCGGAGAAGAAGTCATGAACACCGCCGGCAAAGATCGTACCGAAGGTGATCCACAGAAATACGATCGGTCCCCACAATGCACCCTGCATGGCTCCGAAGATCGGGCCCAGACCAGCGATATTAAGAAGCTGGATCAGAAAGAGTTTCCATTGGGGCATGACTACGTAGTCGACACCATCGTTGATTCTGACTGCCGGTGTCTCTCTGTCATCCGGACTGAAAATGTTATTTACGAGGTTGCCGTAGACAAAGTAACCTCCGATTAAAAGTGCCAGACAGACGAGAAAACTAATCATACAAATCCCTCCTTGAATATACATTATGCTTAGTTCTTTTTCTTTAAGCAAATATATTATAGTATATTTTGCACAATATTTAAAGATGGCCTGCATGAACAGCATGGTTATCTGCACAAACGGCACTCCTTTCGCCATGAACGGAGTGCCGCAGCTTCTCTTTCTGTCAGCTGATCTTCAGCAGCTGTTTTAATGTTTTCAGTTTTTCTCTTCCCACCGGGAGTTCCCGGCTCTCATACCCCTTCATATGTACGGAAAGTCCGTTTCCGCTGCCTGCAAAAAGTTCCGAAATAAATGACAGATTTATGAGATAACTCTTATGGATCCGGAAGAATCCGAAGTCCGCCAGCTTTTTCTCAAGTTCTCCCAAAAGCTGGTTGACCTCATAGGATCTCGATGTGGTGTGGACCACACATCCGTGTCCGTCGGTCTCCGCATACACGATCTGGGCGATCTCCAGAAACAGGATTCCGCGGCTGGCCGTCACAGGGATCTTGCCGAATACCGCTGCTTCGCGCCTCTCTTCCATACCTGTGTTTTCCTGCTCTGCTCCCTGTTTTTCTGCTGCTGCCGGTTCCGTTTTTCTCTCCTGCTCCTCCATTTGCCACGCAGGATCAAGTTTTCCTTCCCCAATGCATTTTTTCACAACATGGTGCACCCGCTCCGGATCGAACGGTTTTAAAATATAATCATCGATCTCCATCTCGTATGCTTTCGCGGCATACTGGGAATAGGCGGTAGCAAAGACGATCTTCGCCCCGGGAAACAGTCTTTTTGCCGTGGCCGCCAGCGTCGTCCCCTCCATGTCCCCGAGGTCCATATCCACAAAGATCAGATCAAACGAATCCGCCTCATTAAACATCTTTAAGGCGTCCGATCCGCTCTCTGCTTCCGTGATCTCACAGTCCGGACGCACTTCCTTCACCCTGCGGATCAGCATTTTTCTTGCCGGTCTCTCATCATCGATCACTGCGATCTTCAAAACATCTCCCCCTGTCTCTCATAGTTTCCCCAATGTATAAAATAGTCCGGTCGTAACTGTTCAGTAGGTCTGCGCACTTGCTGCGCTGACCGTAAGAAAACATAGGCTGGAAGGCAAAAACCCCATCAGCGAAGCTGATCTGGAATGGATTTTTGCACGTAACTATGAAGGTACTGAATAGTTACGTCCGGTCACAGTATTTTCCTGTCAGCTCTCTGCCTGATACGGAATACAGAACGAAACATCCGCCCCGTCATCCGTATTCCGGATCTCCAGCCCATAACGCTTTCCGTATGTACTCTTCAAACGTTCATTCACATTTTTTAATCCCACACTGCCGGTCTTGTTTCCGGTCAGGATCCTCTCTGCCTCTTCCGGTTCAAAACCTTTTCCATGGTCCCTGACCCCGATCCGCACCAGATCCTCTCCGGTTCCGCTCTGCATCCGTTTTGCCGAGATCTCCACTCTGCGCACCCCGTCCGCGCTGTTTCCATACCGGACAGCGTTCTCCACGATGGGCTGCAGGATAAAGGACGGAACCTGACAGGAGAGACCGTCTTCCACGTTGATCTCCACCCGAAGCTTTTCCTCAAATCTCGCCTCCTCGATCTCCAGATACGTCCGGACATGATTGATCTCCGTATCGATATCCAGCATGTACTGGTCATTCTCCAGAGTCTGGCGGTAGTAGGACGCTAACGTTAAGATCAGGTCACTGGCCTTTCCCGCGTCCTCATCACAGATGCAGGAAATCGTATTCAGCGCGTTGTAGAGAAAATGTGGGTTTACCTGGGACTGCAGCGCCTTAAACTCCGCTTTTTTCCGCAATTTCTTCTGATATTCCACATTGTAGACTCCTAACTGTGTGGAAAACATCTTCGCAAGTTCCTCCAGAAAATCCCCGATGCTTCGTTCCACACGGCGTCTCTTTTTCACGACAATGGACAGACTTCCGATCTTCTCATCTCCGGCCATGACCGGAACTGTCACCGTCACGAGGGCGTGAAACAGCGGCCGTATCTCCTCTTCGAGATCTTCCTCCCAGATACATTCTGCTTTCATTCCTTTTGCCGGTCCTGTCAGATGTTCCAGAAACTTTTCCCGGCGGAAACGGCTGTCATCGATCAGGGAGCTCACCGCCAGAACTTCCTCTTCATCCGTGATGATCACCGCCTGACATGGAATCTCACCAAAAATGATATCAGTCACAGCCTCCATATTTTCCCGCTTTCCGAAACCTTTTCTCAGATAGACGAGACTCTTGTCCGCGATTCCCATGGAAAGGCGCATCCGCTCCGCAAACAGGCTGTCCTCGCGCATATACACCATATCAAAGGTCTTGAAAAAGAGCACCATTCCCACAGAATTCATGACGATCATCGGAACCGCGATCTTTCCCACAAGCTCCATCGCCGCACCGAGAGGCTTCGAGATCATCAGAATGATCACCATCTGCAGGATCTCCGCCTCTGCAGTCAGGAAAAACAGATCGACGCTGTCCATCTCTCCTGCCTTGTACTTTTTATAGACCAGACTTCCCAGCACGCCTTCCACCAGCGTTGAAACCGCGCAGGAGGCTGCTGTAAAGCCGCCGATATCAAACAGGAACCGGTGGGCTCCGGCGATGAGTGCCGTCATCATTCCGACAAACGGTCCTCCCATGATCCCCGCGGTCAGGACGCCGATGACGCGGGTATTGACGATGGCCCCGCCGGTCTTTGTCCCTGTGTAGGTCGACACGATGCTGATGGCGCCGAAGATCACTGCCAACGCCATCTTCTGGATGATCGTGCTATTCTCTCCCCGGAACAGCTTCCGCACCGATGCCATATTGGTGAGCAGCGTTGCCAGAAGCACCAGCAGTCCGATATTTAAAAGCATGTTGAAAAACATGGTTCCTGTCATAAAGCTCCCCCTGTCCCCGCAGACTGGATGTTCTTGTCTGCCTCTTTCACATGTTTTTATCATATCATATTTTTCTGTTTATTTGTTCAGAAAATGTGAAGCGCGGTCGCTTGCGACAATCTACATCTTCGCGTGAGTGCACATCTTTGGAATTCCCCGGGATTTCCTGTTACATAAAAAAACTCCGGAAGACCTGGGCTTCTTCCCTCAGGTCTTCCGGAGCTTTGCACACCGACCGTAAACCAGGCCGGTATTTTCCTTATGAATTGTAAATATCCTCGTTTAACATTCCCTCGGATTTCGCAACGTAGATCGCGGTTGCGGAGTCACCGACAACGTTAAGCGCCGTTACTAACATCTCGATCGGGCGGTTGATCGCAAGGATCAGGCTGTATGCTAAGAGTGCACCGTCGTTGATGTAGCCAAGACCGGAAAGGATCGTGAACAGGATGATCGCGCCTGCGCCCGGAGCTGCCGGTGTACCGGCGGATGCGATCAGGGCTAAGAGAGCGATCACGATGAGCTGGGACAGGGTTACATCGTATCCTGCGCAGCCTGCGATGAACAGAGTCGCAACGACCTGCATGATCGCGGTACCATTCATGTTGATGGTCATACCGAGCGGAAGTACGAAGGAAGCGATCTTCTCATCAACACCGAGCTCCTCTGTAGTTGTCTTCACGTTAAGCGGAAGAGCAGCCGCACTGGAGGAAGTGGAAAATCCGAATACTGCTACACGGAAGATCTTCTTTGCAAACTTCACCGGATTCTGCTTTGTTGTAACTGCTACAAAGATCGGGTATCCTACGAAGAGGAATAAGAGAAGCAGGATAACAGTTACGACAACGTATGCCAGAGCCGGTTTTAAGTGGTTGATTCCGTATGTCGCGAATGTTCTTGCAAGGAGAACGAAGATCGCGAACGGACCGAACTTTGTAACAACGTAGTTTAAGAATACAACAACGATATCGTTTACTTCTGTGATGAGCTTCTTTAATGTTGCGCTCTTCTCGTCGCCGACTGCCTTCATGCAGAGACCGAGGGAAACCGCTAAGAACACGATCGCGAGAACGGAAGTGTTTGTACTGAATACCGCTGTGATATTGGACGGAACAATGTTAAGGATCACATTTAACGGGTTGGAACCGGTAGATCCGGCAGAACCTTCAAGACCCTCCACCTGAATATTGAACACACCGGCATTGTAGATCATGATTCCGACTACGCACGCCATAAGTAATGCGAAGAAAGAGCAGATCAGGAAACCGGCGATCGTTTTTACGGAAATTCTGCCGAGAGTTCTTGTATCGGAAATCTGTCCGATCGCAAGTGTGATGGATGTGAATACCATCGGTACGATGACAAGCTGTAAAGAACGGATAAATAACTGACCGATAATATAGAAGATACCTAGTGCCTTTTCAGCGCCTGCCGCTGTGATGTCCTGAAACAGGATGCTGTTGATCGTTGCCCATACGGCTTCCTTGCCTGTGCTGTTGAGGTTTTCTCTTAAGAACATTAACAGAAGACCTGCTACCAGACCGCAGACGAGGGAAATACTCATTCTGACAGCGAGTGAACTTTTCTTTTTCTCCATGTAATCCTCCTTTTTTTAACCGCGCAACACACCCGGAAACATAAGCTTTGGGGCGGCTCTCCAAAACATTCCTGATATGCAGACACAGGCTTAGACTCATTGCCCGCATAAAAATCTCCGGGACACTGACAGGTTTTTCTCGATCCCTGTCAAACTATCCCGGAGATTATATCGTAGTCTGAGCAATTCCGCAAGTAGGAATTTCAAATTTCTTTATGTTTTTTTTACAGAAATTTTATTTACTGGAATCGGCTGCCGGAACAGGCTCCAAAGTCTGTGTCTGATCCAGTGCCGCATTTAACTCCCGGAACGCCGCCGCGAGATCCTGCTCGTTGCCGTCTGTGTCATAGATCCTGCCGTACTGCTCGTGGGAATACATTTTAATATTGTCCAGTGTCACGCTTCGGTCTGTCGTGATCGAGAGATTGTAGTTTTCCTGCCACGGGATGGAACACTCATAATTTCCCGCTTCCGTCACCTGGACCGACTTTTTAGCGTCACCGATCTGGAAGGTGACCTTCGCTGCACCGTTCTTCGGTGCCGCCCAGAATTTTACATAGATCTTGTCCCTTTTTCCAAGACGCCCATGGACATTCTGGCTGAGCACACTGTCTTTTGACAGGGTGACTGCCTTCGACCCGTCATGTTCCGTTTTCTCAACATTTCCGGTAGTATCCCACCCCGTGAGTCCCAGAGCGAACTGGCCATTGTATACACAATCATTTACATAATTCCGGTATACCCAGAGACCGTAGCCGCAGGTAGTATCCTTTAAGATCGGAGCGGTATTCTTCACAAAGTCCGCCACCTGGGACTCCTCGATCTGGGTATTGTAGGAGAATGCCTCTGTGGAATCCGCATAGAGGAACTGCTCCATAAAATACTTCTTTCCGCTCTTTTCCACCAGACCGTTCATGCTGTTCTGCATGGATGCCAGCGCTGTTTCCGCGGAAATATGGTCTCCTACGTTCTGCTGTCCGAGGGACACGCTGTACATAAGAGCGGAGTACTCTGCATCGGCACACGGATACGTGGCGGAGTGGGAATAGTAGGTATGGCTTCCGTCCAGCTGGTAGATCGGGTCGCCGTCGGACCGGATTTCCATGGATAGTCCCGGGAACACTTCCTGACTCTCGGAGAGGAGCTTATTTAAAAAGCTGTCATAGAACTCAAAAAACAGCTTCGCCTCCGGGCGCTTTCTCTCCGGGATCCAGATCTCGGAATAATCCTGGAATGTCTTTCCGTAGACCGCGCCGACCTCCGCAAGGGAGTAGTGGGCCTTCAGGTAATCCTGATATCCGCATCTGGATGCCAGACGGATACTGAGGGCTCTAGTGAGATCCCGGTCCATGTTTGACGTATAGTCCCAGAAGTCCTCCCAGGTAATAAATCCACCCTGAAAGTTCCCGTAGTCGGATACCCGGTCATAGATCGTCTTACAGTAATCTATCCACATCTTCCTGTCATTGCTTCCGTCCTGCACCACACCGGCATATCGCTCCGGAAGGGACGCTTCACCGCTGTAATCCCAGCAGTAACCGATCCGCAGCGTCACCATAAGTCCGTGATCATCCGCGCACTTCATGACCTGATCGAGCTTGGCGAAAGCAGCCTCATTGTACATATTTCCCATATCCCCAGGCTGAAACTCTCTCCACGGGATCACGAGAATGATGCTGTTGAAGCCGTCCGCCTTGATGCGGGCAAAATTTGCCCCCATGTTATCATCTTCAGTTCCCCAGTAGTTGATCGGCCAGGCATCGCCGAAGTAGGTCACGGATTTTAAGTATTCCGGAAATGCCGCCTGCGCTTCCATCCGAAGTTCAGGGATCCCCGCCATCAGGGCTGCGGCGGCCAAAAGCGCTGCCGCTGGTCTTGCCAGTTTTCTTATGTTCATACAATCACCTTTTATAACTGTTCTTCACAGCTTCCTTTTTTGTTTCTGGTATGCATCGGCACACACCGATTCCCGTTTACTATACCACAATATAAAAATTTCTGCAAAATTTATCCTAAAAAAATTCCGCAAAATTTATCCTTGACTAATTTAAGACTTACGGTGATACTTTTATTAGAAAGATCGTAACGGTTCAGCAGGCTGCGCGCTGACCGCACTGGTCGCGCCGGCCGTACTCGCCGCAGTAAAACGCAGACTTTACGGTAATGGAGCGTTGCGAATCATTTATTAAAGGAGGACTTTGTAAGCATGGAAAAATCAACGGTTTATTTTACCGATTTCCGGTGTTCGGTTGGAACCAGCCAGTTGGACAAGCTGAAAAAGCTCTGCGTTGCTGCAGGGATCAAAAACATTGACATGGACGGAAAATTCGTCGCGATCAAAATGCATTTCGGTGAGCTTGGAAACCTCGCCTTCCTTCGTCCGAACTACGCGAAAGCCGTTGCGGATCTCTGTAAGGAACAGGGCGGCATGCCGTTTCTGACCGACTGCAACACCCTGTATCCGGGCAGCAGAAAAAATGCCCTGGATCACTTAGACTGTGCAAACCTCAACGGCTTCAACCCGATCTCCACCGGCTGCCAGATCATCATCGGTGACGGTCTTCGCGGAACTGACGAGGTGGAGGTTCCGGTCGTAAACGGAGAATACTGCAAGACGGCCTTCATCGGCCACGCGGTTATGGACGCCGACGTCTTTATCAGCCTGACCCATTTCAAAGGTCATGAATCCACCGGTTTCGGTGGTGCCATCAAAAACATCGGTATGGGCTGCGGAAGCCGTGCCGGAAAAATGCAGCAGCATGCAAGCGGAAAGCCGTCCGTCCGTGAGAAGCTCTGCCGCGGCTGCAGACGCTGTGCGAAGGAGTGCGGAAGCGATGCTATTACATATGTAAATAAGAAAGCCGTCATCGATTATGACAAGTGCAAAGGTTGCGGCCGCTGTATCGGTGCCTGCAGCTTTGATGCTATCTACAACCCGAACTACAATGCCAACGAGCTTTTAGACCGCAAGATGGCAGAGTACGCGCAGGCTGTCTGTTATGACCGCCCGTGCTTCCATATTTCCCTTGTGCAGGATATCAGCCCGAACTGTGACTGCCACGGTGAAAATGATGCCCCGATCCTTCCGGATATCGGAATGTTCGCGAGCTTCGATCCGGTCGCTCTGGACCAGGCCTGCGCGGATACCTGTCTGAAGGCAGCTCCAATCGCCAATAGCCAGCTTGGAGAACATCTCTCCCAGCCGGGATGGCACTGCCACCATGATCACTTCAAGGATTCCAACCCAAATATCGAATGGCAGGCGACTCTCGATCAGGCGGAAAAGATCGGTCTCGGCACAAGACAGTATGAGCTGAAACGGATCTGATCAGGATCTTCCTTGAAATAAAAAACGGGGAGAAGTTCCATTTTACGGAACTTCTCCCCGCTTTTTATGTACGATTGCAACGCGTCATTCCCTTCATGTTCGCCGGAAAGATCTATTCCCGCTCAATCGCATCCATCAATTTTTTACATCTTCATTCCAATCGCTCTCGGCTTGCATCCGTCCGGAATCGGGCAGTGATAGGTGTCGCCATCCAGCTCTTCCTCCATCTCCGCTTTCGCCTTTGCGATGATCTCCGGATCCTCATACATATCGATCGCTGCGCCTGCCATTGCCTTTGCCGCGTAGATCAGTCCCTTGTGTGCCAGTCCGCTCTTGCCCTGGGAAACAACCTGCCAGGAGTGGCCCGGTGTTCCAGCCGCCCATGTAGCAACGTAGGCCTGGGCAGTCGGGCAGTTCCAGCTCACGTCACCGACGTCCGTGGAACCGAAGGACATGATTCCGTCCGGGTTGAACGGAGCGACAAAGCGGTACATGCTCTCGCCCTTATGGGAAAGGACTTCCGCCTTAGCTGCTTTGTCCTTGCAGTTCTTTGCGATCTTCTCTAAGGACTCAAAACGGCTGTCGCCAACGCCCTCGCTGATGGCTTTGGCAAACTTCATCTCCTCTTCCGTGTACTCCGGAGCGCCAAGCTCCACAAGGTTGTCCCAGAGTTCCTTCGCGATCACCTTGTTGCTCATAAGGTTCGAGCAGCCCTTTACGAAATCGATCTCCACGCGGGTCTCTGTCATATGGGCAGCACCCTCAGCGATCTTGTTGACACGCTGATAGATCTCCTCCACCTGACTGTTCTTCGGGGCACGGATCAGATACAGAACTTCCGCGTACGGCTGTACAACGTTCGGGGAGTATCCGCCGGTGTTTGTGATCGCATAGTGGATTCTCGCTTCCGGAACCACATGCTCTCTTAAGAACTGGACACCCATGTTCATAAGTTCCAGCGCGTCAAGGGCGCTTCGTCCAAGATGCGGTGCGCCGCCTGCGTGGGCGCTCTTTCCATAGAATTTATACGCTACCTGATAGTTTGCGAGGGAGCTTCCCGTGTCGGCCTGCGTTAAATCTCCCGGATGCCATGTGATCGCGGCATCAAGGTTTGCGAACACTCCGCCTTTCGCCATAAATGCCTTTCCGGATCCGCCTTCCTCACCCGGGCAGCCAAAATAGATCACGGTTCCCGGTTTTCCGCTTTCTTCCAGATATTTTTTGATTCCGATCGCCGCGGAGAGGGACGCTGTGCCGAGCATGTTATGTCCGCAGCCGTGTCCGCTGGCGCCATCATGCACAACGATCTTCTCAGTAGCTCCCGCTTCCTGATCCAGTCCGGACAGGGCATCGAACTCGCCTAAGATACCGATCACAGGTTTTCCGGAACCAAACGTGCCCTTAAATGCCGTCTTTACATCCGCAAGACCTGTCTCAACTGTAAAACCTTCTGCTTTCAGAACATCGCAGAGGATCTTCATCGACTTGTCTTCCGTGAAGGCAGTCTCCGCGCAGCCCCAGATCTCGTCGCTGGCGGTAAAGATCTCGCTGGATTTCTTATCAATTTCTTCCCAAGCTGTCTGTTTTCCCATCTCCATATCACCTTTCCTGTACATGATTTCCGGCTGTTGTCCGCACTGCTTTTTTCATTTTTTCTAAAAGCGGCCCTCGAACTTGCATATTCGAGTTATTCTGATTTTTTGCACAATACGCAACCAGTTATCTATAATTATACTATTTTATTCCATGATGCGCAACCTTTTTATTCTTTTGTGTGTAAAGTAAATTTTCCGTTTTAATTATATCAAATTTTCTCCTCTATTTATGTTGCTCTTCACAGCCACTTCCGGCTTCGGAGTTTTTTGGACATGGCTTTTTGCTGGCTTTCTGCTGAATCAAATTAAGCTTGCGCTTTTATACCTGCGATGGTATAATTTACAGGTAATGCCCTGTGATACAGGGCGAACGTGAACACACTGGAGGTATCCACATGAACTGGAGTATCGTAGCAAATGTCATTCTTGTCATTCTCCTGATCCTTGTCGTTGTCCTCGCTGTGCTTTACTTCCTCGGACGTAAGATGGAAAAGCGCCAGGTAGAACAGCAGAGCGCGATCGATGCCGCTAAGCAGACTGTGAGTCTGATGGCGATCGACAAGAAAAAGTTGAAAATAAAGGAAGCCGGACTCCCGCCGATCGTTTATGAGCAGACTCCATGGTATGCAAAGTGGATGAAGGTTCCGGTAGTTAAAGCAAAAATCGGTACAAAGATCATGACCATGATCGCCGATGAAAAGGTCTTCCTTCAGCTCCCGTTAAAGACTGAGGTCAAGGTTGAGATCAGCGGTCTTTACATCACAGCGATCAAGTCCGTTCCGCGTGGAGGACTGATCCCGCTTCCGAAGAAGAAAACGATCGGTCAGCGTATCAAAGGAATTTTCAAAAAAGACTGAATCGACAAGAAAAAGACAAAATAAAAAAGCCCCCTCTTCTGATGAATTTAGTTTCATCCAGAAGACAGGGCTTTTTTATTTGATTTTAAATCAATCCTACAGACTTCATAAAGAAGATCCATAAGAACAGTGTAAACATGGACACCGCCGTACTGATCACGACAAACTGTCCGGCAAGCTCTCCGTCACCGCCCATATTCTGCGCCATCGGGTAGGATGCGGCTGCAACCGGTGTCGCGTAGACAGCGATCAGAAGGAACAGCTCAAGTCCACGAAGTCCAAAGGCGTAAGCGATCGCGATGATGATCGCCGGAAGGATAAACAGCTTGCAGGTAAGCGTTGGAACCAGATATTTGAGGTTTTTCCGGATTGCCTTAAACTGTAAGGTTCCACCGAGCACATAGATCGCCAGCGGAGAAGTCATATTGGAGAACGCTGCGATCGGGGTCACAAGACTTCCCGGAAGCTTGATCCCGAGGAAAAAGAAGATCAGACCCACGATGGCACCCTGC
This sequence comes from Desulfotomaculum sp. OF05-3, assembly GCF_003435535.1. Classification (NCBI taxonomy): domain Bacteria; kingdom Bacillati; phylum Bacillota; class Clostridia; order Eubacteriales; family Desulfotomaculaceae; genus Desulfotomaculum; species Desulfotomaculum sp. OF05-3. The sequence goes on from NZ_QWGO01000009.1 coordinate 75,399, forward strand.
AGGAGCGGATTCGTTGCCACCGCCTTCAGTGTCTTCTTAATATCTGATTTTCCCTCTCCGTTGAACATTTCAAGAATAAATACCGATGTGGTATTGTAGATCGACACAACGACCGTAACCATCATAGCCGCGATCGATGCCGCTGAATCTCCGAATACCGCGATCGTGAGCGGCAGTCCGAACAGAACAAAGTTGCTTCGGAAAATCGCCTGGATGATAACGCCTCTTCTGGGGTTTTCCTTTACGATCTTCGGAATGATCACGATCAGGAGAGCTTCCACGATCAGGATACTTGCACCCGTGAAAATCAAAAGCAATGGTCTCGGAAGCGACTCGGCATCGGCTTTATAAATATTGTAGAAGGTCATAAACGGATAAAATACCCGGAAGACCATCTGGTTCAGCTTCTGTAAAAATTCCTCTTTCACAACTCCTCTGATCTTCATCGTATATCCGAGCGCCAGATAACAGAAGAACGGGATGACCGCATTAACCGCGACTAAAAAACTCTCCATACATCGTTTGTCCTCTCACAGCTGTTCTTTCGACCGCTATTTCTCCGAATACGATCTACAGGCCAGCTGCGTCCTTTCTTTTTTGTCATCTCCCTGAGCTGTCAGGAAATGCGTATTTGTGTAACCCTTTCAACATCCCCATATCAAGTCTTTTCTCTATATTGAAATTCCCAGCACTTCATCCTTTTTCGATGATGCCAGAATTTCTGTACTGCAGTCGAATGCATACTCCCCGTTCATCTCCATGGAATATTTGATTCTTAGAAGAATGGACTCTTCGTCCTCCTCAACTTCAAGCAGGGAAGTCGTGATCCCCATCAGGAACAGTCCCATCGGCGTCCGGTAGTTTGCTGTCGTCCGTCTTCCGGGTTCAAAGATCATGTGGCTCTCCACAAGTCCGCGTTTCATGACCTCGATCCGGTTCTCCATCACCTTCACCGTATTGTGGGTCGGTGTGCCCGTCTCGTCAAGCGACTCATCATAGATCAGATACTGCTTGCCGTTTTTCACATAATACGTCCCCGGGGTGATCATCTCGACCGTGTCCTCTTCCTCACCGATCGTCTGTACCCCCCGGACACGGACTAAAATATCCTTTGTCATGTAAATCTCCCCTGATATATCATTTTGAACGGTCCGCACGGCTTCAGGCACGGACCGCTGCGAACATTTTTATCTCTCATATCTCCGAAACGCGTGATCGATCAGATCGTCGATCAGCTGTCTCTTGTCTACACCTCTTGCCTCCCACAACATCGGATACATGCTGATGGCGGTGAAGCCCGGAAATGTGTTGATCTCATTGAATACGACCGTTCCGTCGGCCTTTACAAAGAAATCCACGCGGGATAAGCCGTAGCCGTCCACCGCGTTGAAGATCTTAACGGCAGCCTCACGGACACGCTCTGTGGCTCCGTCAGGAAGCTCCGGGTCAACGACGGTCTTGGACTCCGCATTGTAGTATTTCGCGTCGAAATCATAGAACTCAGCCGCAGCAAGGATCTCACCCACGCCGGAGGCTTTCGTGGAATCACCGTCACCGAATACGCCGCACTCAATCTCACGGCCCACGATCATCTCCTCTACGAGGATACGGCGGTCATTGTCAGCTGCTTCCCTTAAACCGGTAATCAGCTCTTCTCGGTTGTCTGCTCTTGTAACACCTCTGGAGGAACCGGCGTTAGACGGCTTTACAAATACCGGATATGGGATCTCTTTTTCGATTTTCGCGATAACCGCATCCATATCCTTTAATTCCGCTTTCATAACGGAAACGTAAGCTGCCTGACAGATGCCGAGTCCGCTTACCATGCGCTTTGTGGAAAGCTTATCCATCGATACCGCGGAAGCGAGAACGCCGCAGCCGACGTACGGGATCTTCGCAAGCTCAAGGATTCCCTGTACGGTTCCGTCCTCACCGTAGAGACCGTGAAGGACCGGGAATACCACATCCACCGGAATCTTCTCAAAAGATCCGTTCTCTGTGACGATCAGGCATTTCTCCTTTGCGTCCGGAGACAGCACCGCCCCAGTTTTTGACTCTCTCCAGGTATCATCTTTGACCTGGCTTAAGGAGTCCACCTTTACCCAGTGTCCGTCCTCCGTGATCCCGACGAGGATCACATTATATTTCTCCTCATTGATATTTGCTGCCACATTCTGTACAGACATACAGGATACTACATGCTCAGATGACTGTCCGCCAAACAGGACAACGATATTTTTCTTTTCCATGATGTTTTTTTTGATTCCTCTCTGATTTTCTATTCAAGTCGAACGTCCGTGAGATTTGGCGCGTGATCCCGGTCAGCAAAGCCGGCAGATTCCTTACAGGACCACTGTGCACCCGAATCATTTCCCCCGATGCACTGGCACTGGACGGGCTGTTTTGACATGTTATCGTTTAGATTATAGCACAACTGGTAATAATTACAAACAGGAAATAACATTTGCCTCTGACATAAAAAGTAAAAAGCAAAGAAGGTGTATCTATGAAACGAACCTGTAAGCTCAGTCTCTCTTTCCTGTGTTTTTTGATCTGTTTTCTTCTTTCCATGTCCGGCATCCGGGCGCGGGACGAGGCTCTGGCGGCGGATATTGCCCCAAAGATCCTGCGGTTCCATGTTCTCGCGAACAGTGATTCCGCCAAAGACCAGGCGTTAAAGCTCTGCGTAAAGGATCTTCTGCTGGAAAAGATCCGGGACGGTGCCGCCGCAGATCAGATTTCCGGAAAAGAGGAGCTGAAAGCATATATCCTGTCTGAATCTTCCACACTGGAAGCCGCAGCAGAAGACTTTATCCACAGCTTCGGGTATGATTACGCTGTACATGTGGGGATCGAGACCTGCAGGTTTCCGGTGCGCACCTACGGGGACATGACATTTCCCGCCGGGATGTATGAAGCCGTCCGGGTGACCATCGGGAACGGTGCCGGGCACAACTTCTGGTGCGTTCTGTACCCATCCTTATGCTACACGGACAGCGTTCATGCGTCGATGCCGGAGGAATCGAAGGAAATGTTGAAAAATCTGATCCCGGAGGACGATTTTCAGTCGCTGCTAAAGGCAAGACCGGCCTGTTTCCTGAAAAGCACCAGCCCAGCGGCCACTGGCGAACACACTTCCCATACAGCTATCGCCTCTGCAGCCACCCCTGATAATACTGCCAAAACTTCGGGTAAAAAAAGTGAGCAGGAAACATCTTCCCTGCCCACTGTGAAAGTCCGTTTTCGGATCGCTGAACTATTTTCAGCGCATCCGCAGCTTACTGACTAAGACTTAAGTTTCCCTTAACCGCCCAGTCATAGGTCTCCATCGCCTGGAACAATGAGAGGTCTCCGGTCTTCACCGCGATCTCCTTTGTCTTTAAGGAGTTCTGCTGCTGCATATACTCAAGGCGTCCGATGGTTCCTAACTGCCATTTTCTCTCGGCAGTCTCCATCTTCGTCTTTTCCAGCTCGTAAGCTGCCTTTGCTGTCTGGAGCTCGTTTCTCTTCTGGAGAACGTCGTTGTAAAGGTTTACGAGGGAGGACGCGACTTCTTCCTTCTCCTGCTTGATCGTGCGCTGTAAGTTCTGGTACTCGACGGAGCCTGCGTCCTTGTTGTCGAGGTCCAGCACGTTGTATCGGATCGTAAAGTTGTTGTCCTGCGCCGCCTGTTTGTCCTTCTCCGGGTTCATTCCGTCGATCCTTGTAAGATCAGCTGCCGGGACATCCTTGATCTCCGGCTTTGCGTCATACTTCCATCCGAGCATCGTGCAGAGGGTCTGACGGAGCTTCTGCTCACTGGATGTCAGTGTCAGTTTCGTTGCCTGGGTGGACTCCAGCTGCTGTCTCGCGGAAAGGACCTGGCTCTGGGTCGCAAGACCGTTGGCTGCCTGGTTCTGGGTGGACTGGTAGACTGCCTCTAAGAGTGTGAGTCCGCTCTCTAAGCTCTCCTCGTTGAGCTTTAACTGCTTGTAGCCGATCATGGCGCTCTGGGCGCCGGCGGTCAGCGCCGCGCGGGTGCTGTCCACAAGCTTGATATGCATCTGCTCCGGGGATACCTGTTCCAGGCTGTCGCCCTGCAGCGCAATTGCGTCTGCCTGGTAGTCCATGAGTTCTGAACTGTAATAGAGCTGTGCGTAGTTTGTCGGAGTCATTGCCGGAACTTTACCGATCATCTCTTTGGCTGCGTCAAGAGAGCCTTTCAGTGTACTTGCCGTATCCGCAAGCTCTCCCGAACTATCCAGTAATTTTGATTTCAGCTTCACGACATCCTTTGCTGCGTCCTTCTTATCGGAATATGTCTCTTTCACTGTCTTAAACGTCGGGCTGTAGACCTCAACAAGCTTCCCGATCTCGTCATATTCCAGCATGTTATCCGCGAGCTTCTTCATCGTCGCGTCATCGTACTCATTTCCCGGCTGGGATATAAATCCGTTCTCATCCGCAACACCGGTCGCCTGAACCGCCTTCGTCGCTGCGAAAGCGTTCACAGGCGCTGCCGCAAGCGCAAGCGCAAGTGCTGCCGGAATCACACGTCCTGTCAAATTTCTTTTCATTCTGATTCTCCTTTAGCTCTGCGATGAGGAACCGATATCGAGAAGTCCCTCAAGCGCCCACTGATAGTTTTCGATTGCTCCTGTAAGGTCGAGCTTTGCCGCTGTGTGGGATGCCTCACTGGAAAGCCATGCGGACTCCGCCTGGAGGTATTCCTGGCGGCTCATCATTCCGAGGGCATTTTTCCTGTCAGCAGCTGCCTTGTCGGCCTTTGCGGCTCCGTAAAGCGTCTCAGATGCCTCGTAGGCTTTCTGTTTCTGCTTTACGTCCTGGTACATAAGATCCAGGGAAGAACGGATAGAATCTTCCTGGTCCTTGATATTTCTGGCTTTCTTTACTGCTCCGCCGGAGGAACTGGCCTTTGCCATTCTTGTATCATACAGCGTATAGTTCATCTCGATGGCCTTCGCCTCGTCCTTCTTCGGATCGAAGGAATCGATCACCGCAAGATCCGGTTCCGGAACCTTTGTAATCTCCGGGTCCGCGTTGTACTCCCAGCCTAACATCGTGATCAGCGTCTGCTTCTGGCTGTTTAGACTGGATGCCGCCTGAAGCGCACTTCCGTTTGCGGAATTTAAGGCATCTTCTACGGTCAGAACATCTTCCGTTGACATCATTCCGAGATCTTTTTTCTTCAGTGCCGCCTCATAATTCTGCTTTGCGATCTCCTGATTTAAGACAGCAATATCATACTGATCCTTTAATGTCTCATAAGTGCGCATCGCTTCCCTTGCGGTTTTTGTCTTCTCATTTCTCGCGATACGAAGTCCGCGGAGTGCTGAGCCGCCGTTCTTTTTTCCATTTGCGGTATCTTCCAGCTGCTGCGCATAAGCGCGCAGGGCATGCATGTTTGTCCTATATTCTTTATATTCGCTGCGGGTTGAGCTGTCATTTTTCAGATCATCCGCGTCATTCTCCAGCTCATCCGCCTCCGCGCGGAGATCCGCCGCCAGCGCTAACATCTGGTCCTTTGTAAGGCCCGTGGATCCGCCCGGATTGTAATAATACTTCTGCAGCTGGTTCTGATAATCCGTATTATACCTCTCGATCAGTCCCGGGAGCTCCCAGTATTCCAGGGTATTGTCCTTAAACTTTTCAAGCGCTGCTTCGTCATATTCTGTGACCGCGACATCCTTCGTCGCAGCTAACGCAGGAATTCCGGTACCCGCTGCCGCCAGGGAAAGACTTCCCATAAAAACGGCTGAGAGCACGGTCAGACCTGCCTTTTTCCATTGATTCTGTCTCATAGGTTTCCCTCCATCTATGAGCATAACGATTTCATCGCAGAAACGCAATAACATTTCTCTTACATTTTCTTTCCAAATACGGCAATCCGGTGGCAATTTTATTCACCCCGGCTTCCGCTTCCAAAAGCAGGAAGCCCCGCAGAGCATTCCGCATTCCGGCTGACCGCCTCCCGACCGGGCAGCGGCCGTCTCTTGCAGACTCTGCAGGGATCCGCTTTCAATGTTCAAAGCTTAATCTACGTCAACGATTTCTTCCTTATCCGTATTCTTTCCGCTCATGATCACATAGAAGACCGGAAGAACAAGAAGTGCCATCGCTGTAGAGACGATCAGTCCGCCGACATCCACAAGGGCGAGTCCCTGCATCGTCTTACCGGCATTTCCGTAAGCCGCCGCCATCGGGATCATTGCCACGATCGTCGTGAGTGTTGTCATGAACATCGGGCGCATACGGGTCGCGCCGGCTTCAATGACCGCCTCCTTAAAGTCCATCGTTGCCCGGTACTGGTTCGCCGTATCGACGTACAAAATACCGTTGTTTACTACCGTTCCGACTAACATTAAGAAGCCTAACAGGGAGGTCATGCTGATCGGGCAGTCCACTAACCATAAGAACAGGAAGGAACCGATCAGGGCGAACGGGATCGTTGTCATCACCATGATGGAGAACTTCGGTGACTCGAACTGTGCAGCCATTACAACGAATACGAGGAATACGGCTGTGGCGATCGCCTGTCCCAGGGACGCAAACTCTTCGTTCATCATCTTTGTGGATGTGTTTTCCTGCATGGAGATCGTGCCGGATAAGTACTTATCAATGACCTCCTTCTGGATCTTATCCTTCGTGGTGCTGTCCGCTCCCTCTGTCAGCGTACCGGTGATCGTCACCTGATACTGCTTATCACTCTTTGTGATACTCTGCGGGCTGTCCTTGAAGCCGATATCCGCGATATCCATAAGGGCTACGGATCCGCCGGTCGCTGTCGGAAGGACGATTCCCTGGAGCTTATCGATCGTATCGTACTCATCATCCGCGTACTCAACCTTTACATCGATATCATTTCCGTCAACATTCAGGGTCGTTGCCGTCGTTCCGCTGACCATCATGTATACCTGGGAAGCAACGGCGGTCGGGGAAAGTCCCTCCGCTGCCGCCTTGACCGGATCCACATTGATCTTTACAAGGGGAGCGCTGTTTTCAAGGGAAGAGTGGATGTTTGTCGCCTCCGGGCGTTTCTGGAGCTCGGAAACGATCTCATCCGATACCTTCTTTAAGTCATCGTACTGTGTGCTGACAAGAATGTACTCGAGATCCTCCGCTGCTCCCATGGACATGGTGCTCATGGAGTTCTGGCTCTCGAGGCTCACGGAGCAGTCGGACCACTTCTGCATATCACGTTTCCACTCCTTGATGACCTGATCCGTCTTTCTGCTTCTGTCATCCTTTAAATATGCCGTCAGGGTCGCTCCGCTTCCGCCCATATTCATGGAAAGTCCGGAACTTCCGTAGGAGAGCATGTAGGAATCAAGATCCGGATCCTGAGTCACATAGTCTTCTGCTCTCTGGAGGATCTTATCGACCTCCTCGATCTTAAGACCCGGCTGGGTCTCGATCGTCACCGCGATCGTTCCCTGATCATCTGCCGGCATAAGCTCTGTCTTTAACTTTGTCGCAAGGAACAGGGAGAAGATCACAAGCACAACGGCGGTTCCCATGACCATCGCTTTTTTCTTTAAAAGCTTCTCCATCAGGGAACGGTATCCATTCTGCAGAGCTCTCATGATGCCGGATGCCGGGGTATTTTCCTTCTCCTTCGGACGGTAGTACACGTAGCAGAGCGGTACAAGCGTCATCGCGGAGATCAGGGACGCGATCATACAGAATACGATCGTGAAGCCCAACGGCTTGAACATCTGTCCGCTCATTCCGGAGATCAGGGCTAACGGGATAAATACGACACAGGTCGTAACGGTACCGCCGATAATGGATTCCAGAACGGCTGCCGTACCATCGATCGCGGCTTTTCTCGTTTCAACAAAGCCGCCGCCCTTATCCGTAAAGCGGAAGCAGCTTTCCAGAACTACGATCGAGTTATCGACCATCATTCCGACGCCGAGAACCAGGCTCGACAGGGTGATAACGTTTAGCGTAAAGCCCATGACCTTCATGAGGATGAGCGCCGCTAAAATTGATACCGGGATGGAGGTTCCAACGATCAGGGATGCCTTGATATCCCCGAAGAACAGCCAGATGATGAACATCGCGATAATGACTGCCATGATCATGGTCTGGAATACGCTGTTTAAGGAATTGCTGATCTGATCACTGTAATCGTTGACAACGACGTACTCCAGAGACGGATCCTGTGCTTTTAACGTTTCCATTGTCTCCTGGACTGCCCTGGAAACGGTAATGTGATCGCTGTCCTGATTTTTCTTGACACCGATCGTCATCGTGTCCTTGCCGTCGTAACGTCCGATACTGTCCTTTGCCTCAACGGTATTGTAGATATTGGCAACATCTTCCATATAGATGATATTTCCGTTACCCAGTGTGATCGGGATCTTCTTTAAAAGCTCCATCGTGTCAAAGGATGTTCCGGATGTCACGGAAAGCTCCTTGTTTCCAACGGAGGTACTTCCGATCGGCATGGAAAAGTCCGCAGACTTTAAAGCCGCAACAATCGTATTCATGTTCACATGATACTGGCTTAATTTTTCCGGGATCAGCTCCGCCTTGATGTAAGCCTCCTGGCCACCGGATACATCGACACTGGCTACGGAGGTCAGCTTTTCGATCTCCGGAACGATATCGCCATTTACGTAGTTATAGAGGTTATCCACGCTGTCATTGTTGACTGCGAGGGTGATGGACGGTGTACTGTTGATATCCATCTCGATGATCGTCGGGGTATCGACATCATCCGGGAGATCCGACTTGATCCCGTCCAGCTTTTTCTTTAAGTCATCGTAGGCTTTATCGATATTCTGGTCATAGTCATACTGGACCAGAACCATTCCGAAGTTTTCCGAAGACATGCTGGTGACAGAATCGACACCGGAAAGCGTTCCGATCTCATCCTCTATCTTACTGATCACAAGCTGATCCACGTCATCCGGGCTCGCTCCCGGGTAGACTGCGCTGATGATAAGCATCGGCATCTCCATTTCCGGGATCAGCTCAAGCTGGGATGAAAAGATCGAGCTGAGACCGAATACGATCAGGCAGAGCACAACAAGAACGGTTGTGACCGGCCGTTTTAAGACCTTTTTGGTAAGTCCCATGTTCCTTGTGCCTCCTTATTTTGCTGCCGTTTCTGCGGCTTCTGTAGTCTCTTCTGCTGTTGTCTCACTGCTGCCGGCTGTCGTTTCCGCACTGTCATCACTGCCCTGAATATTCACAGCGGCGCCGTCATAAAGCTCCTTGGACCAGCTTGTGATGACCTCGTCATCATAGGAAAGTCCGGAAACGATCTGGATCTTGTCGGAATCGATGAGTCCGTCTTCCACCGGAGTCTTTTTCGCTGTTGCTGTCGCAGCATCATATGTATAGACGTAGGCGTCTCCGTTGCTGTAGTTGACACAGTCTGCCGGAACGACCATGACGTTGTCCGCCTTCTCCGCTGTCACATAAACCTTTACCATCGTTCCGCTGGCAAGTCCGTCCGCGTCACCTAAGGTCGCTTTCACCTTGAAAAGTCCTGTGGACGCGTCCACCATGCTGCCGATCTCGGAGATCGCGCCGCTGTAATCCGTTCCGTTCTTCTCCACCGTCACAGGATCACCGATATTTAATCCCTTCATGACACGCTCCGACACGTTGAAGGTCAGTGTTTTTCCGCCTGCACCGGATACAACGCCTGCGACAGAACCGCCCGCAGACATATCATGCACCTGCACGCCGAACTGCTCTAAGACACCGGCGATCGGCGCGGTAACGACCGTGTTCTCGCTCTGAGTATCATAGTTTAATTTTGCGGAATCATACTGGAGCTTCGCCATGGACAGACCGCTTACCGCCTGCTCGTAGGCCTGGGCGGAAATATCCCCGCTCTCGTAGAGCGCCTTCATCCTGTTTACAGATGTCTGGGCATCATTTAAGGATACCTGGGTCGTATTTAACGTGATTCTTGCCGCGTCTAACTGCTTGTTGTCGATGCGGAACAGCTTCTGCCCCTTCTGTACGGTATCGCCCTGATTTACATAGACCTCCAGTACTTCTCCGCTTCCCTTCGGGATGATGTACACCTGATCGGCCGGTTCCACGGTACCTGTCAGTCCTGTGGAAAGTTCAATATTTCCTGTCTCCGGTGTCTGGACGACGACGGTCGGGTTCGGAACGGCCTCAATCGGCTCTTCTTTTTTCGTAAATCTTGTGAACATCAGGGCTCCAAATGCGCCGACGCATACAAGCCCGATTACGATCTTACCTGCTTTCTTCATGGTTCCTCCTCATTTTCTGTAACATGCTGCTGTGGTACGACTCCGGTTGTTCTGTTTTTATGAACGTCCCTCGTCTGTTTTCTTCCTGCTGCCCTCTGTTTTATATCCACATATGCCATAATGGAGCATATGGATATGACGTTTGTAATATTCGGAAGCTTCCGTTCTCGACTCACCGTCCCGGAAAAAACGTTTGAGTGACATGATGAATACGATCATGTGCATCTCGATCAGCTCGAAAAACTCCTGATGATCCAGATCACATTTCTCTTTGTTGACATGTTCATACAACAGTTTTAAAAATTTCCGGTTTGCCTCCATCGCCTCCGGGTTCGAATCCGGTCCGCCTTTGAATAGTTCTACCAGTCTTGCGCTGTTGACCAGGTTGTGAAAGATCGCAGACAACCCTGAATCCTCAAGCCGGTCCATCCCGAGATCAAAGATCTGCTCCAGGACCTCCCATAGGTCTCCGCCGTTTTCGTCCAGCATCGTGATGTACGATGTGAAATGCTGTTCCGCCTGGTTGCAGATCAGCCATTTTAACAGATCCTGTTTATCTTCAAAATATGTGTAAAAGCTTCCTCTCGATATATCCGCGTCGTGAACGATCCGGTTGATCGACACTTCCTCCGGAGCTACCCTCATAAATTCCTTTGCCGCCGCAGCCCGAATTGCTTCGATCTTTTCCTTCGGAAGCCGCATAAACCGTTCGGTCGGCATAATTCCATCTCCCCTCTTCTATAAAAACCGGTTCAAAAAGTGACAACCCGTCACCATTATAATGACACCCTGTCATTCTGTCAATATCTGTTTTTCCAGTTTATAATGATTTTATATTTTCGTAAGGTTTGCAAAATTTCTGCATAGAACCTCCTGCCTCCGGTCCGATCCCGTCTGTGATTTCCGCTGTTTTGCTCAGCCTACCATGCCCATGTTTCAGAATTGTTTTCCGATTGTTGCAGTTTCATGAATCCTGCAGATTTTCCCGGAAATATCGGATTGTACAGGAATAAATACCAATTCATAGCATGTTTGTAGGAATTGCTTCTTGCATATTTTTCTCAATACAGGTATAATATCATTGCATCACCTAGTAAGCGACTAGGTTTAGTCCCGGCAGACGGAACGTATCCCGGAGATCAGCTCCGGTGCCGGTTCATATCTGTCCGGAAATTGCTGAAACCTACATTTTTACCTTATATAAAATACATGGAGGAATCCGATATGTCAGAACCATTATTAAATGTAAAAAATCTCTCCGTGGATGTGGAAGACAAATCCATTCTTCACGGGATCAACTTAACGATCAACAAAGGCGAGACCCACGTACTCATGGGACCGAACGGTGCCGGAAAATCCACCCTCGGATGTACCTTAATGGGAAACCCGAATTACCACGTCACGGACGGTGAGATCTTCTTTGGCGGTGAGAATATCACAAAAGAGGCAGCTGACAAGCGCGCCCGCCTCGGTATGTTCCTCTCCTTCCAGAACCCGCTGGAAGTTCCGGGAATCTCCCTCTCCAACTTCATCCGCAGCGCCCTCTCCGCAAGAACCGGAAAGAATGTCCGCATCTGGGATTTCAATAAAGAACTCCAGAAAGCCATGGAGGTTCTCGACATGGATCCGTCCTACGGCTTCCGTGATCTGAACGTCGGCTTCTCCGGCGGTGAGAAAAAGAAAGCGGAGATCCTGCAGCTTCTCCTCTTAAATCCATCCTTAGCGATCCTCGATGAGACAGACTCCGGTCTTGATGTCGATGCGGTCCGCACCGTTTCCAAGGGAATCGAGGAGTACCAGAAGAGCAAGGACGGAGCGCTCCTCATCATCACCCACAGCACAAGGATCCTGGAGTCTCTCCATGTGGACAAGACCCATGTTCTCGTAGACGGCCGCCTGGTTGCCGAGGGTGATGGTTCTCTCGTCGATGAGATCAATGAGAACGGCTTCGAGCAGTTTATCGCTTCCGCAAATGAGAAGGGAGAGAACGATTAATGAAGGAAAAGACGTATGTTGAGGACGTCGACCGCAACATGTACGACTTCCGCAATGACGAGAAGGACGCTTACCGTATTAAAAACGGTCTCACCGAGGACATTGTGGAAAAGATCTCCGAAGAGAAGCATGATCCGGAGTGGATGCATGATTTCCGGTTGAACTCCTTAAAAATATATCATGAAATGAAGGTTCCGGACTGGGGCCCGTCCATCGAAGGGTTGAACATGGACAACATCGCCACCTATGTCCGCGCAAATACAAAGATGAAGGGGAACTGGTCCGAGGTTCCGGAGGAGATCAAGGACACCTTCGAAAAGCTTGGGATCCCGCAGGCGGAGCGCACCTCCCTCGCAGGTGTGGGTGCCCAGTACGACTCCGAGCTCGTCTACCACAATGTCCGCAAGGAGGTTGCGGAGCAGGGCGTTATCTACACAGATATGGAGAGCGCCCTGACCGGCGAATACGCCGATATGGTAAAAGAACACTTCATGAAGCTCGTGACGCCTCATGACCACAAATTTGCCGCTCTGCACGGCGCTGTCTGGTCCGGCGGTTCCTTCGTCTATGTTCCGAAGGGAGTTTCCGTCGAGATCCCGCTGCAGTCCTACTTCCGTTTAAACGCGGCGGGTGCCGGACAGTTTGAGCACACTCTGATCATCGTCGATGAGGGCGCATCCTTACATTTCATCGAGGGATGTTCCGCTCCGAAGTACAATGTGGCCAATCTTCACGCCGGATGCGTTGAGCTTTACGTCGGAAAGAACGCAAAGCTCCGCTACTCCACGATCGAGAACTGGTCGAAAAATATGTACAATTTAAACACAAAGCGTGCGAAGGTCGAGGAAGGCGGAGTCATCGAGTGGGTATCCGGTTCCTTCGGTTCCCATGTTTCTTACCTCTACCCAATGAGCGTGTTAAACGGTGAGGGCGCAAGATCCGAATTTACCGGGATCACATTCGCCGGTAAGGGACAGAACCTTGATACCGGATGTAAGGTGGTCCACAACGCTCCGAAGACTTCTTCCTATGTAAATACGAGATCGATCTCCAAGGACGGCGGGATCAGCACCTTCCGAAGCTCCGTTGTCGTATCCGCAAAGGCAAAGGGCAGCAAATCCGCTGTCTCCTGCCAGTCCCTGATGCTCGACGATATCTCCCGTTCCGACACGATCCCGGCAATGGATATCCGCACAAAGGACGCCGATGTCGGACATGAGGCAAAGATCGGACGCATCAGTGATGACGCCGTCTTCTATCTGATGTCCCGCGGTATCTCCGAGGAGGACGCGAGAGCCCTGATCGTCAGCGGCTTCGCCGACAATGTCTCGAAGGAGCTTCCGCTTGAATACGCGGTGGAGATGAACAATCTGATCCATCTGGAAATGAAAGGAAGTATTGGATGATGGAGAACATGAAGATCAACCAGCTCCCTTCTAAGACATGGAACTGGCTGAAAATGAATGAGACTGCGGTCTCCGGGATTTCTGTCTCCGGAGCGCATGAAGGAAACCTTGAGATCCCGGAAGGGATCAAAAAAACTGTCTGCCCGGCCGGGCTTCCGGACCGTTTTAAGGATGTCGCTGGCGGCATGGGATCCGATATGGATATGCTGGTAAAGGAAAGTTCCGCGGGTGCAGTACTGCTCTCTGCTGACAGCGATGTCTCCGGGGAACCGGCGCGGATCAGATTTGCCTACGGTGCTTTTGAGCACAGCCTGAACACCTTTGGAATTCTGGCAAAAGAAGGAAGCAATATGACCGTTATCATGGATATGGCGGCTGAACGAAGCGTCGATCCTGAACGGACCGGAAGTCCCAGCCCGGTCGGAGAAAATCCTGCTGCCGTCTCCCAGTCTGAACACACCGGGCTTTCCGCCGTGCAGACAAAATTAATTCTGGAAAAAGACGCGAAGGTGACTCTCGTCCAGATCATCCGCAACAAAAACGCGAAGACCGTTTTGAACGATATCGGGGCAAAGGTTGCTGACGGTGCGAAACTCTCCGTCATCCACTTATTCCTTGGCGGTGACCGGGTCTACAACGGCTGTAAGGCTGAACTTATCGGCAAAAAGAGTAATTTTACAGCAGACATCGCCTACACAGTTGCCGATGACTGCGTGCTCGATATGAACTACGTGGCACTCCACGAGGGAAGGAAATCCGTCAGTGAGATCAGGACCGACGGCGTGCTCCATGAAAACGCGAGAAAGCTGTTCCGCGGGACCATCGACTTTAAGAAGGGTGCTGCGGGGGCTGTCGGAAACGAGAAAGAGGACGTTCTTCTTCTCGACGATGACGTGGTCAACCAGACGATCCCGCTGATCCTCTGCGCCGAGGAGGATGTGGAAGGAAACCATGGTGCCACCATCGGAAAGCTGGATGAGGACCTTGTATTCTATCTGGAAAGCCGCGGCATGGCTCTCGCCGAGATCTACAAAATGATGGCGAAAGCAAGGATCGACGCGGTTCTCCGTTTCGTACCTGATGAGAAGACGAAGGCAGACGTTGCCTCCTACTTAGAAAGCGAGGGTTCCAATGGATGTGAATAAGATCCGGGAAGATTTCCCGCTGTTAAAAAACCGTGACATCATCTACCTGGACAATGCGGCGACTTCCCAGAAGCCCGCATGCGTCCTGGACGCGGAAAAGCGGTTTTATGAGAAATATAACGCAAACCCGTTCCGCGGTCTCTACGAGTTAAGCGAAGAGGCGACGGAATGTTATGAGGACGCAAGAAAGACAGTCGCTGACCTCCTTCACGCATCATGTCCTGAGGAGATCGTGTTTACGAGAAACGCCACAGAGAGCCTGAATCTTGCGGCCTACACTCTCTCCGAGTACCTGTTAAAACCGGGCGACGAGATCATTGTCAGTATCATGGAACACCACAGCAATATTCTCCCGTGGCAGCAGGCTGCAAAGCGTTACGGTGCGACGGTGAAATATCTTGAGTGCGACATGGATGGAACGATCCCGGCTGAGCGACTGGAGAGCATGATCACGGACCGCACAAAGATCGCCGCGATCACGCAGATCTCCAATGTGCTTGGATGCAGGAATGATTTAAAGACATTCGCTGAGATCTGCCATCGCCACGGCGTGATCCTGGTCGGCGATGGTGCCCAGAGCGTTCCGCATATCGCTGTTGACGTACAGGATCTGGGCGTGGATTTCCTTTCTTTCTCCGGTCACAAGATGCTGGCTCCAATGGGGATCGGCGCTCTTTACGGAAAGAAAGAGCTTCTTGAGAAGCTTCCGCCCTTCCTCACCGGCGGCGAGATGATCGAATCTGTCACAAGAGAGGGAGCTGTCTGGGCAGAGGTTCCGCATAAGTTCGAGGCGGGAACCGTCAATGCCGGAGGCGCTTACGCGCTGGCTGAGGCAGTCCGCTACATGAAGAATATCGGTTTCGACGCGATCGAGGCACAGGAGAACAGGCTCACGAGAATCGCCTACGAGGGCATGATGAATATTCCCGGAATCCGTGTTCTCGGGAGCAGCGATCCGGACAACCATCACGGAATCCTGTCCTTCGCTGTCGACGGCGTCCACCCCCATGATGTGGCAGAGATCTTAAACGCTGACAATATCTGTGTCCGCGCCGGTCATCACTGCGCACAGCCGCTGTTACAGTACCTTGGAACCGCCTCCACGACGCGTGTGAGCCTCGCGTTCTACAATACAGAGGATGAGATCCGTGCATTCCTTGAGAGTCTTGGCGGATTAAGGAGAAAAATGGGATATGAGTAATACATTTTATAATGAAATTTTAATTGAACACAATCTTCATCCGACTCACAAGCATGAGCTGCCGGACGCAAACCTCGTCTTAGAGGGCGTAAACCCGAGCTGCGGTGATGATATCTGGCTGAAATTAAAGGTCGAGAACGATGAGATCGTCGACGGAGCTTTCGTCGGAGACGGCTGCGCGATCTCCCAGGCCTCCGCGGATATGATGTTAGATTTGATCATTGGAAAGAAAAAGGATGAGGCTCTGCGCCTCGCAAACCTGTTTCTTGAGATGATCAAAGGAACTGCAAAAGGCGATGAGCTGGAACCTCTGGAGGAAGCTTCCATCTTACAGGATGTATCCCATATGCCGGCGCGGGTCAAGTGCGCAGTGCTGGGATGGCATACGATGGAGGAGATGTTTAAGAAGGCGGCTGAAGGGAAGATTATACCTGGAATGTCGGTGACGACGGAAAATAAATAAAGACTTGAATTCAATTTTCAAATATGCTACACTATAAATACAAAGGGGAAAGTCAGATACATGTGGCCTACCCTTCATAGTTTAGTTTGTTACATTGTAACAGCCGTCACTATTGCAGTAGTGGCGGCTATTTTCTTTTCCCGAAGATTGTGTAACACAATCCAACGAGAGCGACAATGAAGATACCTATCTGGATCAAGTCCGAATATGTAACGTACATTGGCATCGCCTTTCTTTCGTCTGGAGGGTTAGTCCCTCCGAAACCGGAGGGCAGGCCGCCTTTCATGTATTCTGCTTTCCCACATCACTATTATATATTACGAACATTTGTTCGTCAATATTTTTTCTTAGCTACTATGTGCACCAGCGCCTCGATCGGCCTCCTCAACGACGTCACGACCATGATCCCCGCCGCAAGCGCGATCGCAAGTCCGATCGCCGCCTGCCCCTTTACGATAAACTGCGGCATGTCGTGCCGGAGAGCCGCGTCCATCGCATAGTACAGGGAACCTCCCGGGATCAGCGGGATGACCGTCGGCATCAGGACCGTCGTTGCCGGTGTCTTTAAGATCCTCGCCCAGATCTCCGAGTAGATCGTGATCAGGATCGCCACAACGAAAAATCCCAGATATTCATTATTCACAAAATGTAAAAATACAAGATACACTGCCCAGAAAACTGCCCCGCCGATCGCCGGGATCAAGACTCTGCGCCCGCGGATGTTGTAAATGATCGCAAATCCGAACGACCCGAAAAACGATGCGATGATTGAAAGAACATCCTGACTCATAACATCCCTCCAAGAAGTATTTTAGAAAGAATAAACCCGGCTGCCACACAGATGGCTGTGATCATCGCCTCCGAAAAATGCAGAAGTCCGCTGATCATGTCCCCGCTGATGAAATCCCGGAATGAGTTCGTCATCAGGACTCCCGGGATCAGGAGCATGATATTCCCGATCATGATCATCTCGACATGCTGTCCGATCCCGAGATAGCAGACAAGAATACATGCCATACCGGAGATCAGAGAGCAGAGGATATTGGAGAAGATCGCCTTCAGCTTGATCGCGGAGAGCGCATATAAGGTCACGCGGATCAGCGCCCCGACAAACAGGGACGCAAATCCATCCCACAGATTTCCTCCAAAGAAAATGGCAAACGCCCCGGCTGTCATTGCATAGATCCCGCACTGCACCGCCGGGGAATAGGTCGGCCCCTTCAATATTTTTTCGTACTCCCGGTCGATCACCTCAAAGGACGGCTGCGTCGCGCAGATCCGCCTCGAAAGGTCATTCAGCCGGTCCAGCTTCCACATATCCGTCCCGTAACTTAAAATTCTTCGCGTCTGCGTGATCCACTTCCGCTCCTTCGTCTCCAGCGTCACGATGATACACGACGCGATCGAGAAAATATGGCTCTGCCGGATCCCGTAGGCATTGCAGATCCTCCGGATCGTATCCTCCACACGGCTGATCTCCGCCCCGCTCACGAGGAGCTGCTCCCCGATATTGATCGCGCAGGTCAGGACTTCTTCGCTTGTCATCTCTTCATTCTTTTCAGTTGTCACCTTTTTTCCCCTTTTCCTCTGCTTCGGCGGCCATCGCGCGCTGATAATGCTTTAACGCGTCCCGATAGGCAACGATCAGCGCTTTCCAGGAAGAACCATGATATCGGCGCCGGATCGCCTCCTCGATCACCTTCGCATCCGTTTCCAGGTGCTTATGCAGAAAGAGCTTTCGTATAAAATCATTTGTCAGCTCCAGCGTTCTCGAACAGTCTGTCTGTATGATCTCTCCTGTTGATGGGATCACCTCAAATGCGATAAAAAAGCTTCCATACACCTTTGTGATCGCGTTATCCACATTCGTTCTTGATTCTCCTACAATATAATATGTCTCCTCACCGGTTTCAGCCATTCTGCTCTCCTCTTTTCATCAGCTCGCGCGCGGCTGGGTTCAGTCACGCTCTCATTTCCAATACTTGTCCCACCATATTTCAGCATCATAATATAGGAAATCCATTCTGTCAATCCCTGTACGAATTCCAGTACATCTGCGGCCACTACTATATTGTACGGAGTTTTCAGTTCAGAAAATTCCTGCCCATAAAAAGTAATCACATCTGCTCTCTCGTCCGGACCGGCGGCATGCTCTCCGGAATTTCCGCAATTATTTTTCCACGTCTCCTGTCTTACGCTTCGAAAGATCTGTACTTTTTGTTCTCATTTTTGTATTTTCAGTAATTTTAATATTTTTAACCAAATTTTTATTTTTTTATTGACAAACCATTTCCACCTCATTATAATAAACACAAATGAATACGCAATGTTGCTGCTTCATTCTGCAAATGGCAGTTACCGCTGTCTGGCAAGCAATCTGAAATCCGGCAAAAGCGAGAACCAACGACAAAAGCGAGATCAAACCGCTCTTGTCTTCCTGGTCTGCTTTTGGCGGATTTTTTTTGAGAGGAGGATGAGTATCTATGACTCTGAAAGAAGCTGTCGAACTTCAAAAAGAACCACTTCTTCAATCCCTGGCGGAAAGCATCCGGATCCGCAGTGTGCAGGAACCGCCTGCAGATGGCGCCCCATACGGCCCCAATGTCCGCAAATGCCTTGACCACGCCCTGGCTGTGTCAAAGGGACTCGGTTTCCGCACCACTGATCTTGATCACCAGATGGGATGGTGTGAATTCGGTGAAGGCGATGAGATGATCGCCGTCCTCGGGCATCTCGATGTTGTCCCGGAAGGGGAAGGATGGACCTTCGATCCGTTCGGCGGTGAGATCCGGGACGGAAAGATCTTCGGCCGTGGTTCCATGGATGACAAAGGTCCGACAATGGCCGCCCTTTACGCGATGGCCGCCCTGCGTGACAGCGGTCTCCCCTTAAAACGCCGGATCCGGATCCTCTTCGGAACAAACGAGGAGACCGGAAGCAATGACATGAAATACTACAAGAGCCACGGCGGCGAACTCCCTGTCATGGGATTCACCCCGGATGGAGAATATCCGGTCATCAACGGGGAAAAGGGGATCATCAATGTCAACTATGAAGCAGACTACACCCAGACCGGCGATGTCCGTCTCACAAAGATTTCCGGCGGATCCGCGCCGAATGTAGTCCCGGCCTCCGCCAGAGCAGAGATCACCTGCCCGGACGATATGAAGCCGCAGCTCATGGTCCTCGCCGCCGGATGTGACCGGATCACCTGCACTGAAACTGCAGACGGATTCGAGATCCTCGCAAACGGCGTCAGTGCCCACGGAGCTTCCCCGGAACTCGGGATCAATGCGATCGGCCTCCTGATGGATGCGCTCGGAACACTTCCGCTCGATGAACCGTTACTCGGTTTTGTTCACTTTCTCTCCGATCATGTCGGGCTGGAAAGCGACGGGACCTCCCTCGGGATCGCTCTTTCCGATGAACCGAGCGGAAAACTCACATTCAACCTCGGAACGATCCAGGGCGATGAGACAAGTTTCCTGATCCGCATCAACTATCGCTACCCGGTAACCTTCACCTACGATGACTGTGCTCCGATCTGCGACGCGGCATTCCTGAACGCAGGATTCCTGAAGGTAAATGAAACCCACAAAGCATGTCTCTATCTTCCGGAAGACTGCGAGCTGGTCCAGACTCTTCTGCATGTATACGCAGACGAGACCGGACTTCCTGCGATACCGAAATCCATCGGCGGCGGCACCTACGCGAAAGCGATCCCGAACGTTGTCGCCTTCGGACCGATCTTCCCAGGCGATGAAGTCCGCGAGCACAAGCCGGACGAGTTCATGGAGATCGACCGATTGATGGAAAATGTACATATTTTTGCAGAAGCTCTTTACCGGCTGGCCAGATAGGAGGTGGTTCCATGGAAAAGAAGAAAACATCGATCGTTTTTACCGGAGATATCGGATTTGACCGCTACATGGATCACCGCTGGGAGGATGAACATCTGCTGTCTGCCCCCGTCCTCGATTTTTTCCACAGCGCTGATCACACTGTCGCAAATGTGGAGGGCGCACTGATCGACGCGAAGGATGACGGATCCCGCGGAGTCTTCTTTCACAGCATGAATCCCGCGGCGACGCGCGTCCTGAAAGATATCCATGCGGACATCTGGAGTATCGGGAACAACCACACGATGGATGCCGGGCGGGAAGGTGTTATGAGCACAAAAAAGATCGCCGAAGAAATGGGTTGTCTCACGATGGGGGCCGGAATGAATGACACCGAAGCGTCCGAACCTGTGTATCTCGACGAGGCAGGCGGGATCGGCATGTTCTGTGTCGCCTACCAGGCGGAATGCATCCCGGCAACCGCCACCGAACCCGGTATTTTCCGCTGGGATGACCTCGATCTCATCGCAAAACGAATCGCCGAGATCAAGTCCCGCTGCCGCTGGTGCGTGATCGTCTCCCACGGCGGGGAAGAATTCACAAGTCTTCCAAGTCCCTACACCAGAGACCGCTACCTCAAGTTTCTGGAACTCGGAGCCGATGTGGTCGTCGCCCATCATCCCCATGTCCCGGAAAACTACGAGCTCTTTGACAACGGAAAAGCAATTTTCTATTCACTCGGAAACTTCATTTTTGATACCGACTATCAGCGCGTCCACCTGTATACGGATGTCGGAGTCCTGTTAAAACTGATCTTCACCGAAGAAGCGATCGATTTTGAGGCGATCGGGATCCGGATCATCCGCGGAGACGAGCGGATCGATATCGCCCCACTTCCTGCCATCTTCACAGACATCCCGGCCGCGGAGTATGAACTTCTGGCACCTCTCTCCGCAAAGGCCTTTGTCGCGGAGGACCGCAGGAAAATGATCTATCTGGAGCCGGAGCGCTTTACAGATGCCTCCGAAGATGTCTGGAACGGATATTTCTTCAGCACTGAGCCTGACGGTTACTTCGAGGGCGCCCACATGGATTTCCACATCATCGTCCCGTTTTCGGAGAAAGCGGAGGAAGGTGCATGGAAAAAGAGCACGTTGGAACCGGTAAAGGAATACATTCTTCGCCAGCTCTGATACAACGACAACACAAATAGAAAAAGGAGCGTGATCCTATGTTAACGATTACAAACGGTTTTACTTACATAGCTTTCCTGATGCTGCTCGCAGGCGGTCTTCTCGCACTTGAAAAATACATGAAGTGGAAGATCTTCAACATCGTTCCGCCGCTCGTATGGATCTACATCTTCAACATGTTCTTCTGCACCATCGGTCTCTACAATTCCGATGAGTGTTCCGCAGCCTACAGTGCCTTAAAGAACAACATCCTGTATGCCATGATCTTCGTCATGCTGCTCCGCTGTGATTTCCGCAAGCTCGGAAAACTCGGACCGCGTATGATCTGTATCTTCATGGGCTGTGCCATCACCCTCGGCATCGGATTCTTCGCTCTTTTCCCGCTGTTTGCAAATGCACTCGGCGGTGCTGACAAGACATGGGGCGCAACAGCTGCCCTCTACGCATCCTGGGTCGGCGGCTCTGCAAACATGGCTGCCATGGAGGATGCTCTTCCGGTCGATTCCGGTGCTTACTCCTGCGCTCTGGCTCTCGATACTGCCTGCTACTCCCTCTGGATCGCACTTCTGCTCTTTGCTGTAAAATATGCCCAGAAGTGGAACAAGGCCTGCAAGGCTGATACTTCCAAACTCGACGCTGTCGCTGCAGCTGCAAACGAGGAAGTTGCAAAAGAGACAAACGTAAAACCGAATGCTGCAGACTGGATCTTCCTGATTGGTCTCACCCTCGTTGTATCTGCAGTCTCCCAGTACATCGGCGTTCAGATGAATGGATTTTTCAAGGGTGTCGGACTTTCCTTCTTTGATAAAGGTACCTGCACGACCGTATTTGTAACGATCCTCGGACTGATCTGCGCAATGACTCCGCTCGGAAAACTTCCGGCAGTTACAGAGCTCTCCAGCGTTTATCTCTATGCGGTTGTCTCCCTCATCGCATCCACAGCAACCCTGATCGACCTCTTATCTGCTCCGATGTGGGTTGTCTATGGTCTCGGAATCCTTCTTGTCCATGTTGTGCTGATGTTCATCCTCTCCAAGATTTTCCACTGGGATCTCTGCATGGATTCCACTGCTTCCGTTGCCTGCATCGGCGGATCTGCTTCCGCTCCGATCATCGCAACCGCTTATGACGGTTCCTTCGCAGGTATCGGTGTTTTAATGGGAGTTCTCGGTGCCGCCATCGGAAACTTCATGGGACTCGGAATGGGCGCTCTATTGAAGCTGTTTGTCTGATCGTGAGTACATTTCATGAGTCTGCTATTTTATGGCTGCTCACGATGACAGAGAACTGTGTTTCCCTACATTGTCCCTTCATCTGTGAGTGATCCAATTCTGGCGTCCCCATTCTTTCCCTGTTAGAATGGGGACGCCATTTTATCTCCGGCAGTAAATTGTACCGGTCAGAACAACTCACGGGATCACACACTGAGTTTCACATATCTTCGCCTTGAATTAACACAGGAGGAATCTTTTATGATCGAAAACAATCTTCTTTCTTATCTGAATATCGGACTCCCGGAAGATATTCTCCGCATGAAGCTTCACGGAGACTTTGACGGTGCAGTACGACTCATCGACCGGAAGCTCTCCGATCCGGCGCTTCCGGATCCGCTCCGTTACTGCCTGATGGCAGAACGGGAAATGATCCTTCGCATGCCTTCCGATTATCCTTTTACCCGCGAAGATGCACTCAAAAAGATCCGGACCCGGATCCCGGACTTTACGGAAGACGAATTTGACCACTACCTCTCCATCGGGCAGATCCGCTGGATCTATGTAAACGGCGAAATGCGGATCTTTGACCGCTTTTTTGAGAGCATGTGCAAATCCATGCCTGACTTCCGGAAACGGACCGCTGTCACTCTTGACGGTTCTGAGAGTGCCGGAAAAGGAAGCCGCGGAGATCTCCGCTTAAACCGTGCAATGGAGATCATGAAAGAAAAAGGCTCTCTTTCAAACAGGATCCGGATCCGCGCATCTGTCAAAGTGAAAGATTCCGCATTCACTCCCGAAATGTTCGTTCGCGTCCATCTCCCGATCCCCGCCGCCTGCGACCAGCAGAGCGATATCCGGATCGAATCCGTTTTTCCTGAAAACGCAAAGATCGCACCGGAAGACGCACCGCAGCGCACTATATGCTGGGAAGAGACTCTGAAAGAAAATCATGAATTTTCCGTCCAGTATTCGTATGTGCATACAGCGGTGTGGCATGATACAGAAAGTGCGTTAAAGAAATCTGATGCATGCAAAACATTTGGTACGGAAGTGAACCCTGGAACGGTATCTCAGGAGCAAACTCTGTCTGCCGGTTTGAATCACAAGGCCGCAGAGACTGTCCAGCTGTATGCTCATTCCAGTAATGAATCCAGTTCTTCGTCTCTGCGTGAATTTGAGGTGGGCGTATCTGATGATCTCGCTGAACTTGCCCCGCACATCGTCTTCACTCCGTACATCCGTGCACTCGCCGCAGAACTCTCGAAAGGCTGTGAGACTCCACTCGAAAAAGCCAGAAACTTTTACGACTTCATCACCCTGAACTTCAAATACACCTACATGCCGGCCTACTTCTCCCTGGAGGATATTCCGGGGAACTGCGCCAGAACCTTCACGGGGGACTGCGGAGTCTTCGCACTTCTTTTTATCACCCTGTGCCGCTGCGCCGGAATCCCCGCCCAGTGGCAGAGCGGACTCGCCGCAGAGCCGGACTTCATCGGCGGTCATGACTGGGTTCGCTTCTACGCCGCCCCGTTCGGCTGGATCTACGCGGATCCCTCTTACGGGATTGGAGCTGTCCGCGCCGAGAACGAGGAACGCCGCCGCTTCTATTTCGGAAACCTTGACCCATACCGCATGGTCGCCAACCGCGCCTTTCAGGCACCTTTTACCGTCGAAAAGAAATACTGGCGCACCGATCCCTACGATAACCAGTTAGGCGAGATCGAAACCGCAGAGCGCGGACTGATGTATGAGGAATTTGAGCGCAGGAAAGAAGCCCTGATGTGTGAAGAGATCGAAGAGAACTGATTAAAATGTCGCCATATTCATGAAAATATGCAACCGCTATTCCAAGTAGGTATTTTCGGCACCGAAAATACCATAATATAATGTCCTGGATGCGGATTTTGCCGATTTAGGATGCGAAGCATCGGCAAAATCCCGTTACTGTTTACGCAAAGCGTAAGCAGTAACGCCGGGGTTGTCGGTGACAACTGAAGGGAAATAGTACTTGAATTCACTTTTCGAATATGATAGACTATAGATACAAAAAGGGAAAGTCAGATACACACGGCCTACCCTTTATAACTAGCTTGTTACAATGTAACAGCCGTCACTATTGGGGTAGTGGCGGCTATTTTCTTTTCCCGAAAATTGTGTAACACAATCCTACGAGAGCTACAATGAAGATACCTATCTGGATCAAGTCCGAATATGTAACATACATTGGCATCGCCCTCCTTTCTTTCGTCCGGAGGGGGAAGCCCCTCCTTTTATGGAGGGCAGGCCGCCTTTTATGTATTCTGCTTTCCCATAAATTCATTATATATTGCAAACATTTGTTCGTCAATATTTTTTCTTAGCTACTATGTGCACCAGCGCCTCGATCGGCCTCCTCAACGACGTCACGATCATGATCCCCGCCGCAAGCGCGACCGCAAGCCCGATGGCTTTCTGGGCCTTCAGGATGAACTCCGGAGCATCATGGCGGAGCGCAGCGTCCATCGCATAGTACAGGGATCCTCCCGGAATCAGTGGGATGACCGTCGGCATCAAAATCGTCGTCGCCGGTGTCTTCAGAACTCTCGCCCAGATCTCCGAGTAGATCGTGATCAAAATCGCAACCACGAAAAATCCCAGATATTCATTATCCACAAAATGCAGAAACGCCAGATAAACTGCCCAGAAGACAGCGCCGCCGATAGACGGGATCCAGAGCCTCTTCCCCCGTCATCGGGTCCGTCGCCTGTGCGCCTGTTTTCTGGTCTGTCTGCACCTTTTTTCACCTTTTCCATTCAAATGTTTTTCTGGAAATCATGTTTCCATTCCCTGACTTTTATTATACGGGGCGGGGATTTCTTTTACAAGTAGCAAGCGCCTGCTCGACCAGGGCATTAAGCGCCTTCGTCTGCTCCGGGGATGTGACCGCGCCTACGATCGGCTGTCCCACGATGTTCCCGTTCTGATCAACGACATAGGTCGTTGGGAATGCGTACAATCCGGCGGTAAAACGGCCGGCATCGCTGTCGGAGTCAAACCAGAGATTCTGATAGGATGCTCCCTTTTTTGACAGGATCTCCTTCGCCTCGGCAATCGCACCCTCATCGCCGTCCAGCGTGAATGCATTGATTCCTACGACCGCACCGCCCTTTTGCGCCAGCTCCTGATTCAGCGCATCCAGATCCGCAAGCTCTCCGACACAGGGCTTGCAGGTCGTAAACCAGAAATTCACGACGGTTACGGTATTGCCGGAAAAGAGTTCACTGCTGTTTACCTCCTTGCCATCGAGATCCTTTCCCTGAAAGTCCGGGAACTTTTCCTGACCGCTCTCAGCATTTCCTGCCGCAGCACTCTCACCTTCCCCCGGCATCTTGACGCAATCCGGATATTTCTCCTCCAGAGCCATCAGTTTTTCCTCGATCTCCCGGATCTGTCCGGCTCCGTCATTCAGAATTTTCAACTCATCTGCTGTAAATTGATCCTTTGCAGCTTCGATCGCCTTCAGAAGAAAATCGCCGTAATTATTATTGTCTCCGCTTACCACCTGGTCCTTATCGATCGTCAGGAACAGCTTTTCCCAGAGCTTAGCATTGGCTGACTGGATGTCCTCCTCCTTCTGCATCAGCTTTTGATACAGGTCTGCTGCTTCTTTGTCATCTCCCGGCTCCGCGGACAGTGACGTTCCGCTCTCTGACGTCTGCCCGGAGGCAGTTTCCTTGTTATTCTTTGCTCCCCCGCACGCTGTGAGGCCAAATGCCAACACAACGATGAGCAGGATCGCTGTTATATTTGATCGTTTCATTTCTTTTCTCCATTTCTATTTGAGTCGGACGCAAAGCCGTAGCAAAAGCTGACGGCATCCGTGGGACAGGCATTGATACACTTCCCGCACCGGATACATTCCGTGTGATTGGGTGAGCTTGTGACATCGACATCCATCTGACAGACTCTTCTGCATGCTCCGCAGGATATGCATCTGTGTTCATCCACTTTGATCCCAAGCAGGGATACCTTGTTCATCAGCGCA
Source organism: Desulfotomaculum sp. OF05-3 (assembly GCF_003435535.1). Taxonomy (NCBI): domain Bacteria; kingdom Bacillati; phylum Bacillota; class Clostridia; order Eubacteriales; family Desulfotomaculaceae; genus Desulfotomaculum; species Desulfotomaculum sp. OF05-3. The sequence goes on from NZ_QWGO01000009.1 coordinate 102,126, forward strand.
TAAAACGCACCGAGGGGACAGATCCATTTGCAGAACGGACGATAAAACAGCACACTTAGAACGAAAACTCCGATCAGGATCATAAGCTTTCCGGTAAACAGCTGTCCCAATGCCGACCGGATCCCCGGATTAACGGCTGACAAAGGAATTGCCCCCTCTAAAACTCCCTGCGGGCAGAGATACTTGCAAAAGAATGGGTCACCCATTCCCACATCATTTACAACAAGCGCCGGCAGTGCGATCACGGTAAAAAACAGCACGGCATATTTAAGATAAGTCAGAGGCTTAAGCCTTTCCGTGGACAGCTTTTTTCCCGGAATTTTGTGAAGAAGATCCTGCAGCCAGCCAAAGGGGCACAAAAATCCGCATATAAAGCGCCCTAAAAGGACACCAACCAGGATCAGAAATCCTGTTATATAATAGGAAAAGCTGAATTTCGATGAGCCGACCACCGCCTGAAAGGAACCGATCGGACATGCCCCGGCTGCCGCCGGACAGGAATAGCAGTTCAGCCCCGGCACGCAGACTGCCTTTTCCTTTCCCTGATAGATCCCGCCTTTGAAAAAATTCGGCAGGTGAGGGTTCGTAAGAAGCGCCGCCGCTGCCTGGATCCAGCCGCGAAACCGGCTCAGTATCTTTGATATGATATGTTTTCTGTTATCCAATTCCTACACACTCCAAACACAGCCTGATCGCCTTACTTAACACGGTATCCGCCTCTCCTCGCATCACGCCGACGCACAGCATGACTATACCGGCAATCAGCAGAGCGCCCTGAAATAATGCCTTTTTTGTTCGCAACAACCTAGTCTCTCCTTCTTGTTTGATATCCTATTACAGGTAAATTCACTCATATTGTTTCCTTAAACTATCCATTCCTCTTATCCCTCGATTTCTCAATGCAATTATATCGGAGAACCCGGTAGTTTGTAAAGCGATACGAAACTTTTCATATGCAAAATTTCCTGTAAAGAAACTTTCCCGATTTGCAGACCTCATTTTCTGATCGTCATCCGTTGTCGGTGAGCTGGAGCGTCCTTCTTTTCGTCAGATCCTTTGTTGACCTTTCTTCTCCGGTTCGCTACAATAGTAATCAGAAATATCCTTCAGGAGGAATGTAAACATGAACTCTCATATGAATTTTATCAAAGAGCAGTTATACACCTTAACTTCTATCCCGAGTCCGTCCAGCTTTACAGCAAAAGTGACTGATTACCTGTTGTCCGAATTATCTTCTCTGGGGTATTCCCCGGAGCGCAGCAATAAGGGGAACGTATTCGTTACCCTGGGTGGTTCCGGCTCTCCTCTGGTACTGGCAGCCCATGTTGATACACTGGGAGCTATGGTTCGCTCCATCAAGGAAAACGGACGTCTGCGGCCCACAACCATCGGAGGTCATCAGTGGTCCACGACGGACGGCGAGAACTGCACCATTCACACCCGTGACGGCAGAGTTTACACCGGTGTAGTGCTGAACAAGGAGCCTTCTTCCCACGTGGCTGATCAGAAGACCGAGCTGATCGAAGAAAATATGGAGATCCTGCTGGATGAAAATGTCGCTTCCGATCAGGATACTCTGGCACTTGGGATCCAGACCGGTGACATCATCGCCATGGACCCGCGCACGGTTGTGACAGAAAGCGGATACATCAAAAGCCGTTTTCTTGATGACAAGCTTTCCGCCGCTATCCTGCTGGGTCTCGCCAGAGCCGTACGTGAAGATGCCTGGAAGCTGAACCGCAAGGTTTCTTTATTATTTACAGTATATGAAGAAGTAGGGCACGGCGGAAGTGTCGTACCGGATGATACAGAGGAGATGATTTCTGTCGATATGGGCTGTGTCGGCAGCGACCTTGGCTGCACCGAACGGATGGTTTCGATCTGTGCCAAAGATTCCGGTGGTCCTTATAACTATGATCTGATCACGGCTCTTTCCAACCTTGCAAAGGAGAAGAAGCTGGATTATGCCATTGATGTTTATCCGCATTATAGCTCCGATGTGGAGACTACCCTGCGCGCCGGATATGATATCCGTCACGGTCTCATCGGTCCTGGAGTCTATGCTTCCCATAATTACGAACGCTCCCATATGGACGGAGTTCACAATACCTTTGAGCTGTTGAAGGCTTATATCACAAGATAGCTTCTTTGTAACTGTGAACAGATCTGTACACTTGCAATCGTAAACAATTACTCAAAGGTTCTATCGCTGATGATGTTAAACAAAAGATTTTCGATATTGCTAATACTTATGGCTACGAAATTATTGCTATAGAAACCGACAAAGACCATATACATTTCTTATTAAGTTACGATACAACAGATAGGGTTTGCGATATTGTCAAAATTGTAAAGCAAGAAACAACGTATTATTTATGGCACAAATATGGTTCGCTTCTGTCTAAACAGTATTGGAAGAAAAAGATATTTTGGTCAGACGGATATTTTGCTTGTAGCATCGGAGAAGTATCGTCAGCTACCATACAAAAATATATTGAGAGTCAGGGGTAATGACTAAAGATTTACAAGGCTCCTCCCACCACCTGAAGGTAGTGGGAGGAGCCTATGGCAAACGGCTGGCAGTGGTAGTTAGACCGGAAATGTGCTCAGATATAGCCGGAAGGTGTGATCAGCTCCAAGCAGAATCAATCCTTCTCGTATTTCTCAATCCTGCATTGCTCCCAGATAAGCAATAGTGATTATGCTGCTCAACGAATTTTCATCGTTATACTGGATCATTGATGCATACTGTGAATGAAACTTATCGATTTCAGCAGCAACCTGTTTTTCATCCATTGACAGTGTAGCTGTAAGAAGTTTTCTCGATTCTTGCTGAAATGCAATCAGTTCATCCCAATTACTGCTTCTCACAGCTGTGATTAGTTCCTGTCTGATCTCCTCATTCGGAACAAATGCTGATTCACTATCCTCATTGTATCCTAGATAACCAAGGTGAATCAAGTAGGTGATCACATCGTCACGATTTTGTATCTTAGCCGGATCATTTTTGAAAGTTGCTGTATCAACTTTAACTTCTGAACCTGAAAGCATCTCGATAATCGCATTCTTCAGCCCATCATAATTCATGCAGATGAGTGGTACAACTACCTCATACGAACCGGTCTCAGACCAATAGCTTCTAAATCGTCCTTTTGTCATTACACTTACAACAGCTTTGGGATTATACACTTGATATCCATCAAGCAGATACCCATCATACCATTTTTTGACTTTATCGAAATCCCTGTTGTATTTTTCACAGAGTCCTTTTACCTCATTTTCGGTAAAACCGATGTATGGAGCCAATTCATCTGCCTGCAGCATTGTAAACTCATCCAGGTTATTTACTGCGGACTGGGCCCTTTCTTTCTTAATCGGCAGAATTCCCGTAAGATATGCCAGCTGGATGTACTTCGTTGGTTCTACACCTTTAAACATTCCCCTTAAAAAATTAAGGTATTCATCCTGAATGTTTTCTATAATTGCTCCATCTCGGATAATAACATCCCATTCATCTATGATAACAACAAATTTCTGTCCAGTACGTTCCTTTACCCGTGAAAGCGCATCCGGAAGAGTCACTACCTCTTGTGGCAGCGCATCTGGATAAATGCCACGAAGTTCATCCAGAACACTTTTTGTTATAAAAGAGACCACTTTATCCGCATCATCACAGTTTGCTAAAAACCACTGAATATCAATATGGATCACATCGTATTTATTAAGGTGCTTCTTGAAATCGGCATCTTTGCTTATCCTCAATCCTGAAAACATCTGCTCGGAATCCGTACCCTTGCTGTAATATGCCGCCAGCATGTTTGCTGCATAAGACTTTCCGAACCGGCGCGGCCGGCTATTGCAGATATAGGCATTCGTTGTATCGAGAACGCTATTTGTATACTCGATCAAGCCAGTCTTATCCACATATATTCTGGAGTTAAGAGCAACCTGAAACGCACTGCTGTCTGGGTTTACAAATCTTCCCATGCTTCCGGCCACCTTTCTTTGTAAATGCTTTAAAATATAACAATAAATAACGGTTTTGTTTAATAATTATATACTATCATAACGAAAACTGCCATACCAAACGCAACAATCTACCTGGCATCGATTATTCCAAAGCCGGAGGTGAATCCTGATGTACAGTTCTTTTTACGGACTCACGTTCAATCCGTTTGACAAACAGCAGCTGAAGGAAAAAGATCATTTCATTTCCAGAGATTTCACCGAAATGACCAACTGGCTGAACTATCTGAAAGATATCCGCGGGATTGGCGTTTTTACTGCCCGCCCCGGAATGGGAAAATCGTATGCCCTTCGCTGCTTCGCCGCCAGTTTAAATCCAAGCCTGTTCCATATGGAATATCTGTGTCTCTCCACCATCAGCGTTGCTGACTTTTACAAGCAGCTTTGCTTCATTCTTGGAGTTCCGGAAAAAGGCGGCAAAACCGGGATGTTCAAGGCTATCCAGGAACAGATCACCTATCTTTACAAAGAAAAACGCCAGCCGCTTCTCCTCGCCATTGATGAAGCACAGTACCTGAATACCGGAATCCTGAATGACATCAAGATGCTCATGAACTACGGCTACGACTCGGTTAATTACTTTACCTTGATCCTGTGTGGGGAATCCCATCTCAATGATACGCTCCGCAAACCGGTTCATGAAGCACTGCGCCAGCCACGACAAACGCATGAATGATTATCCCCTGTCAATTCTTTTTTTACTATTTTTTAAGCTTCTAAAAGTTCTTCTAGATACTGAATTTGGCGTAAGCTAAGTACAAACCTTTTCTTTCTCATCGACAACTTATGTCTTGTTATTTGTGCCGGTTTCAAACATCATGCGTAAAAGTAACATTGTGAGCTTAGATGCTCTATATGCTAGAGGCGACATGGATACGCCTGTAAGAATAAGGATTGCCTGAAGTCAGGTGGAAACTTAAATATCAAACTTCTTAAACTGGAGTCAAAAGACTCCTCAGAAGCCCCCACTTCAAATTTCATCAGAAATTAAGTGGAGGGAATCTAATTCTAACAACTGCATTGTTCTAAATTCTTGAGGTGTAAGTTTCTTAGCAACATCCATCACATTCTCTCCTCTGCAATTTCTTTGGGAGATGTTTTTTGCTCCCCCCCACACCCGTTTTTTTATTCAATTTTCAACTTTTTTTCTTCCTTCATTGTTAAGAACATGTCTGATGTAATTATATTTACTTTTTATTTTCCAGAGCAATACCCGTCTACGATTATTCCAGATTCTCTTCTGATATAATAATCGTAAAGTTGGTTTTTTATACCATTTTTTACATAGTTGTGGATAATCCATTACCAATAAATCTTCCATGAATTCTTTATATCGGGAATGTACTATTTTCCGAATCAATCCTATACTCTGATATCTTCGCATTGCTTCAAAATCAACCTCATGTCCTGTCATATACTTTTTTGCATTTTCAAAAACCTGAATCCCTTTTTCTGAATTACAAATGATCCAGGAACATCCTTCTCCATTATCATACAATTCTGGATATTCCCGATCAACTCCCCATAAATCAGCTATTGTAATATCTGCTACTCTTTCATTTGAAGTAAAACGACAAGCATTACATGATGGTCGCGACATTAATCTTTGTAAAAAAATCGAATAAAATCTGCTAAACCACCTGGTTGTAATGAAAGTTTTTCCATTTTCCAATTCCACATAGATTAATTGATCATCCCACCTGTTTTTTCCAGTATATCTGTAATTGAACGTTTTTATGGCCGTACCATATTTACTAATACACCATTCATTGTATTTCTTTACAAACAGTGCACTGGGGATCCCGCCACAGATTACTTCAACTGTTAGCAGCTTTCCCTGATCAACATTTTTAAGATACCGATACAGTCCTGCTATTTGACACGGTGTTCCTGAAAAAAGAACTTTTTTTCCGTTTTGTATATCTACTTTTGCTTTTGCATAAGAATTTCCAATAAAACTTTGTGCATACTTTGATGAATAAAAAATATCAATATGATCTATATCAGAAATCTCTTTATGCATAACATTTATCCCTTCAGATGCAGCTCCATAAATAACATAGTCAGTATCGCAAAATGCTTTACATATAGCAGTAAAAGCTCCACCAGAAGTAGAATTACGTCTTATTTTTTCATCCTTTATATATCCCCCGAATGATAATCTATTCATCGGATTTTTTATAATTTCATGCTCCATCGGACATACATTATGACATAACCCACACTGCACACATTTCTTCTGGTCGATCTGCGGATAAATAAAACCATATCTATTCTCTGTCATACAAATTGCATGGTGACTACAAATTTGAACACAAGCTCCACATCCAACACAATCTGCTTCTTTTTCAGAAACCAAATATCCATTCATAATTTTATCCGTTCCTTTCGCTTCATCCAGGCACAAATTGCCAATAATCTTATTGTTTATATTGTATTATTCTGAATTTCTACACCACATGACTATCACAAAATTTCTAACGCATATTTTAAATAACTGATAGATTTTTCTTTATATTTTTCTAAAAGAATTGTGACTTTTTGATAATCTATTGACTGTTGCAATATCGTTGTCTTTCTCATATCATCTACTTTACGATATTTCAGATTTAGCAATGCCAGAAAATCATCTATCTTTCTATCTCCGTTGATTCTCGGAAAAGTCCAAAATTCTTTTTGTAATACTACAGAAAAAATCGTACCATGCAAAGAATTCGTAATAACAATTTCTGCGTAATAAATAAGGGATAAAAATTCTTCTATCCCTGCATTATACTTATAATTACAATCAAAATCTGCATCTTCATGCAGACTTATGTTTACGATAGCAATTTTTTGTTCTTCCGCTATTTTTTTTGCGAAATTATACATATTTTTATCTTTTTGCCGCGAATAGATTAACAAATATGGTTCTTTTATGATTCGCTCGCTCATTATTGTTTTATATTTTTCTGCTGGCAATAATAATGTAGGATCTAGAACTCTCTCAACATGTAATTTTGTATGTTGAGCAATAGACTTAAATTCAGTTAATTCACGCAAACCTATTGCTTTAAAATTTTTCATTCGCAATAGCATTTTGTCCCTTAAATTCTCATGAAACACTGTTTCACCAAAGCTGGCTGCATACGCAATCGTTCTATCTTGCATACATGGATAACACCCATAAAATGCTTTATCAAAATCCCTAAAGTATTCAACGCTCCAGATTGCGTCACTCCCGCAAAGATAACCATCAATTTTTTCCTGCAGAAGCGAGTCATTAAACGTAAAAGATGTATATTTTCCATGAGATAAACAATATCTGTCAGCAATAAATTTACGAACCTTCTGTTCATTTTCTGCAATTGCCTTTAAATCAATATGTTGTTGTGTATATATCTGTTCAACGTGTTCTGTTACATTCAACGGATTGTATGGATCGCATTTCAGAAAAATATCCGGACAATAGTCTATTATAATCGGCGTACAGCATGTATATAATTTTAAAGCTTCCTGCATTGCATATGATTGAAGTACAGAACCATAATTTGAATATTTGTAATGTATATTATAACTTACAATCCCAATACGTTTTGTTTTTTTCTCATTCATAGATTTATCCACTTTTTAATTGATTATGATGTCAAAGCAAAAGGTATCTTTGCCTCCATTAAAGCAACATTATTTTTTTCAATAGTTTTTCCGGAATAGGTGGATTTTGATCATGCATTGATCGTCCAAATGAAGTTTTAGGATAAGCATATGTATCAATTCCCAGTTCTATTTCAAGTAATACTGAATCAGATTCATTTTGAAGTAAACTCCTTAATTGACAGTGAATATCACCTGATAAAATCTCCTTGCCTTCACATTTTATCGTTCTCATTCCATATGCTGATGCGACCGAACAAAATGCAGGTGCAGAATATCCATATTCTGCAACCGAACCGTAAAAATGTTTTGCAAGCATGGTACTTTGCTGTTGCCGAATCAATCCTAAAGAATGATTATTAAGGATGATGATTTTTATCGGTATATTCTCCTGTACCACCCACTGTAATTCCTGAATATTCATTTGAAAGGCACCATCACCTGCAATACAGACAGGAATCTTATGTTTGCCATAATAAGCACCTATTGCTGCCGGAAGGGCAAAGCCCATTGCTCCATGTGCACCTGAAAACAAAATTCTTTGATTTTTTTTATTTTCAAATGATTGCGCTACCCACATCTGATGTTGTCCCACATCGCAAGCAACTGTACATTCCTCAGGCAGCGCATTTCCTATCATTTGAATCACTTCATTCGGTTTTCGATAATCTTTTCCTGTATCCACTGTTTGCAGAAGATTTTTTATCTGATTACAAACATTAAGCCATTCTCCTGAATTCAGGATATAATTAATTTTTAACATTTCGTCAATTACCGTATTTACGTCTGAACAATATGCCATTTCATCAAAATGTATTCTTCGATTCAGTTCTTCTTTATCAATATCGACCCGAATGATATGTGCATCTTTGGCAAATTCTGTTGTTTTAATACCAGTTTGACGCGGACAAAGCCTTGCTCCCAAAGAAATAATCAGATCAGCTTTTGTGTTCACAATCATGTTGGCATATCGATGTCCATAGGCATATCCTAACATTCCGAAATTGTATTTCGAATCAAATGGTATCAGGTCTTTTGCAAGTAATGTTGTAACCACCGGAATCTGAAGCTTATTGATAAGTGCCCATACATTTTTTCTGGTTACTTCATTTTTACTGATTCCATTACCAAGAAGTAAAACCGGTCTTTTTGATTTTTTTAAAGTTGTAAAAATAGCCATTGCGATTTTTAATGCGTCATCACAGTCTGTTTTCTGAAACACAGATGAAAATGGATTCTTATTTAAGTCAATTGGAATATCGATCTGTGCGCGTTGTATATCCATGGGAATATCCAGCAATGCAGGTCCCATTCTTCCACTCAACATTTTTGTCACTAATGAATCTAGTATATTCGGTAATTCCGCCGTTGATGTAACCATTATTGCATTTTTAGTAATTGAACTACATATACTAACGATGTCTGTCTGTTGGAATCCTTGTTGACGAAGGTGTGGAAAAAACGTATATTCGGAAAGATTTATCTGACCCGTAATAAATAATACCGGCGCTGAATCATAATAGGCATCTGCAATTCCCTGTAACAGATTGATTGCTCCTGGACCACTGGTAGCATATGCCACTGCCATATTACCAGTTGCCTTTGTGAAGCCACTGGCTGCCAACGCTGCCCCCTGTTCATTGTATGAAACGTGATTATAAACCCCCGTTTCCCGATAAATAGCATCAACAAAATAAGCTATCATAGTTCCCTGATATCCAAAGTAATGCGTTACACCACACGCTTTTAAATATTTAACGATATATTCAGATACTGTCACTTTTTTCCTTCCTGTATCTCAACAAATACTTTACTATTATTTCTTGTTGAATTTTATATTCTTACCATATCTTTACCACTATAATAGTCCTCCATTACCTCTGCAATAGCCTGAGAAATGGATTCATCTGTTAAGGCCATTTTGTTTTTATTTTTTATCGCATTTACAAAAGCTATGACCTCATAACGAATTCCTTCGCCATCCAGCTGGTAAAAATACCTCTTGTTTTCATTTCTATTCTCATACCGGATTTCAAAATAATCCGTTTTCCACCATGGGGCAGGAACATAAATATACCCTTTTGTACCTACAATGATAAGTTCATTTTCTGATTTAATACCCTTTCCAACTTTAACAGTTGCCACTGCATGGGGATATACAAAGTTTATTATTGTAAAAGAATCAAACATACTCTCATCACTTGTGATGTGTGAGATGATCTGCTTGCTGCTATAATCAGAACCCAGTATATGAAAAACAGGCAATAAGCTTTTAGCTCCCCATGCTTCAATACTATTCCAACGATTGAAATCATCAATATTTTTTACAAAGTATTTTTCACTTAAACTGGTACTAGTGGCATCAACTGATATCACATCACCTATTTTTCCTGCTTTCAACATTAGGATAAGCCGAATATATGCTGTTGCGTAAGCTGTCTTATTTCCTTCTGCCAAAATCAATGCATTTTTTTTTGCAATACAATGCAATTCCTCACATTGAAGCCGGGTCAATGCTTCTGGAGTTTCACAAAGAACATGTTTTCCAGATAATAATGCTTTTTTCACCTGGGCATAATGCAATTTCGGTGTCGACATGATATAAACAGCTTCCACATGATTTAAAAAAACATCATAATCCGATGTTACACAAGGTAATTCCTGAAGACATTCTGGCAATTCAGCCGGATATGCCGAACAAACTGCGGTCAGTTTCACGCTATTCACATATTTACATTCATTTAAAAATTTTTCAAGTATAATTGATTCACCTACAAGCCCCAGCTGTAACTGATACTTTTCAGTACGCAATGCAGAACTGGAAATACCTTCTGTTCTGGGTAAATAAATAACCTGACAATAATCTTTTAAATAATCAAATTTTCCACACCAGTCAGAACCTACCGTAAAAATATCAACACCGTATTTTTGGATATCTTCTATTTTTTGCCCTTCATATTCTTCCACAACAATTTCATCCGCAATTCCAGTTGCACGTACAGCCTCAATTCGTTCCATTAAATTCTGCTGTACATTAAGTTTGCCTCTTGCCTTATCAAAGTCATCTGAAGTTACACCAACAATCAGATAGTCTCCAAGTATTTTTGCACGTTCCAGAAGACGAATATGTCCCTTATGTAAAAGATCAAATGTCCCATATGTGATTACTTTAACCATTTCAAATTACCTTTCTTATAAATCAAATACAGATTCTAAAAATGAGGTGGTTTTATTACAAAATAATCTTGGAAGCTGGATGGATTTTTCTTTTTTCTACTGGCGGTATTTCCATATAATCCCCATATACATATTTCAAAAATGCATCATATTCTTTTGTCCCATACAGTTTATGTCCTTCAAACTCATATTCCGCACTTTCAGCATACCATTCCCGCAAACGACCAAATCCTTTTTTCAGAGATAGGGGCATAAGTACGGTTCTGACTTTTAAAGATTTTTCTCTTTTTCTCTTTTGAATCAATCTATAATAATGATCTAATATTTTTTTTCTTGGGACATAACTCATTAGTTTGTATGCAGCACGCTTTATAAAATTCTTCTCATCAATCCTACCAACTTCTGACCATAAAAATTTTCGGATACAAAAACAATGAAAAGTGTCAAACAAGCGAACAATATAATTTTCCGGTATAGCATCAATTGGGAAAATATCTATAGAAATCCCCTGTTCATATGGCATATGTTCCTGGTTTTCTCTCATATAAAGAGTATCTTTTCTTCTTATTTTTCCATAACTCCAACGATACCCTTCTGTTTCCCATGCATCCTGAAAATAAAATCTTGATGTGTCTAAATCAGTTTTGCAGGCTATCTTAAATCGCTCATATTCATCACGCAATAATGCAACATCAGCATCATCATCCCAAGGAATAAAACCTTTATGCCGCACTGCTCCCAACAGTGTTCCACCTGTTATCACATATTTAATCTGGTATTTTCTGCAAATACGATCTACCTCAAGAAGCATTTCAAGTTCAATCAACTGCAATTGCCGTAACTGTTTATCATCTAAATTTACCATGTTATCCCCGCTCAAAAAAATAAAATATCCGCTTCACAAATTAATCTCTTTTCAAAGAGGTGGTTATTAATTGATATTCATTTAATGTTTTCAGATACTCCATGAACTTTTCCTTATTTTCAATAGCTGTTGTTGTTGGTCTACCCAGATTTTGTCTTGATCCAATAGCACACTTCACCTCTATTAAACTCAACTTTTTTCGTTTTCTTGCTTTCTTAAGTTCTCTTTCCAAATCATCAAATGTATCAACACAAACTGCATGTGGATAACCACAGGCTTTCGCAACTTTTGTAAAATTAACAGAAGCCGCTGTTGGCATGCCTCCAACTGTTTCATGCGCTTCATTGTTAATGATTACATGGATCATATTTGCGGGGGCAGTAGAACCTATTATCGCCATAGCTCCCATATGCATAAGAGCTGAACCATCACCATCAATACACCATATCTTTGTATCTGGCTCATTTAGTGCTATACCCAGGGCAATAGAAGACGTATGCCCCATTGATCCTACTGTCAGAAAATCATACTGGTGCCCCTGTTCATTTGCTGTCCTTATTTCAAAAAGTTCTCTGGATGCCTTCCCGGTAGTTGAAATAATTGGATCTTTTTTAGAATTTTTTACAATAAGCCGAATAACATCTTCTCGCAGCATTTTGTTATGATTTTTGTATGAAATCTTTGTATCCGTAGAAATAGCTCCTTTACTGACTACAAAAGCTACATCTTTTCCAACTGCCAATTTTTTCCTAAAGCATTCCATCTGCTGCTCTACTTCTTTATCCGTTGTTTCTTTGCGGATTACAAAAGCTTCTATCCCCATATCTTCGAGAAGTTTTAAAGTAATCTCTCCCTGATAAATATGTTGAGGTTCATCATGTATTCCCGGTTCACCTCTCCAGCCTATAATAAATATCATGGGTATCGCATAGACCTTATCATTTAACAACGATGCAACAGGATTAATAATATTTCCTTCTCCTGAATTCTGCATGTATACTACAGGTATCTTACCTGTGGACAGATAGTAACCAGCTGCTAAAGCTGTACAATTTCCTTCATTTGCCGCTATTATATGATGGTTCTCATTGATTCCATATGTTGCCATCAGGTAATCACAAAGTGCTTTTAATTGTGAATCCGGCACGCCTGTATAAAAATCTGATCCTATAATCTGTACTAGCTTTTCTGCTTTCATAAGCTCTTTGCACTCCTTACTCTCTTTCCACACTTGTTATAGTGTATCGATTAATGTAATAATATCCTTAATCGGAAGTAGTCGGTCATCCACTTCTTTCGCTCTATGATATTTCAATATTTCTCTTGCTGTATCCTGCATGGCAGGAAATGCACTGCGAGTCAACTGATTCGCATAAATCACAAGGTTCACCCCATGAACTGCCAGTTCCTCTTCCGTAATCGTATTGAAAGAGGAGGGAACCACTACTAAAGGTGTTTCCGTATTTACCATCCTGAACTTATCACAAAATTCCAGTATCTCCGCTGGATCTTTTTTTCTGCTATGAATCATAATTCCATCTGCACCTGCTTTAACAAAAGCAGTTGCACGCTTTAAAGCATCTTCCATTCCGCGTTCCAGAATAAGACTTTCAATTCTTGCAATGATCATGAAATCATCTGTAAGCTGGGCATTTTTTCCTGCGCGTATCTTCTGGCTGAAATGTTCTATACTATCCTGGGTCTGTGCCACATCTGTCCCAAACAGCGAATTTTTCTTAAGCCCCGTTTTATCTTCAATGATCACAGCTGAAACTCCCATTTTCTCAAGAGACCTCACCGTATATACAAAATGTTCTGTCAGCCCACCTGTATCTCCATCAAAAATGATAGGTTTTGTTGTTACCTCTGTAACATCATCAATTGTTCTAAACCGGCTTGTCATATCAACAAGCTCAATATCAGGTTTCCCTTTAGCTGTGGAATCACAAAGAGAAGAAATCCACATGGCATCAAATTGATCCAATCTCCCCTCATGCTCAACCACTGTTTTCTCTGCAATAAGACCTGTAATTCCATTATGAACTTCCAGTGCCTTTACAATCGGTCTAATGCCAAGTAACTGCTTTAATCGCTTCCGTCTGTACTCTGGCATAGCAAGTCTCGCCCTCATTTTCCTACTGAGTTCTTTAATCTGTGGATCATATGTATATGGAATATCAATGATCTTACCACCGTAAGCTTCCACTGCTTTTTTTGCATTTTCGCGGATGGCTTTCATAGGTCCTTTACACCAATTATCTCCATGTATAACATAATCCGGCTTTATTTTCCTAATGACCGTATCATACATAATTGTATCCTGTTCGATTACTTCTGACACACCAGTAATTTCTTGCACCATTTTTTTTCTTTCATAAAAAGAAATTGTGGGAAAACGGTCAAACTGTACTAATGCCTTATCTGTCATAACACCAACCACTACGTCTCCATATTTTTGTGCCTCATGGATGATATTTAAATGCCCTGCATGGATCACATCTGTTGTAAAGCATGTATATACAATGCCCATATTTGAATCTCCTCTAATTTGTTCGTTTTATTTGTTTTTTTCTATTATTTCCCTGATAATAAACTCTGCTGTATTATCTATTTCATCAAAAGAAACCTGTTTTGTAAGATTCACGTCAAAAACTTTTTTTACTTTTTGTAACAATTCATTTGTATAAACAAGAACACCATCCTGGACATTCTCTATTCCGTCTAAATAAATAGATTCTTTGTTTTTTTTCCTCATTTCTTCCAAAGAAAAAACAGTTTCATCTATATACGCTCGTGGAGATTCACCACTTCCATCAATAATAACCGGGTATCCACCTATCTCACCAAATACCCCAGGACAATGAAGTTTTGTCTTTTTTCCAGTTCTTACCGCCCCAAGGATTGCCTGAATAATTTCAAAATTACTGGAAGCATTCATCATATTTCTTTTAGCATCAACTGGCATAGGGATATTGCAATTGGATATGATTTTATCAATCCCCAAAGGTAGTGGACTGTCATGGTATCTCATGTCGATCAGCATTGGAACTCCCTCTGTATGACCTTCTTTACTAATACATACATCATGAAAATGGGCAACTGCAAATGTAATATCTATATTCCAAAAGTCTCTAATCGAGAGAATATTACCTGCCGCAAGCTTAAATCGGTATACCAGATGATTGATGTTACCACTTCCAAAGTCCGGATATGCCTTACCTGCCGATTTCAACCATGGTATCACCACATCTGAATAAGATGTATTAATAACAATCGCATCTGAACCAGTTCTTTCATACGCCTCCATGATATTTTTTGTATATCGTATAGATAAAGGAGACCAGATTCCATAAGCCCGCACTGTTTTCCACGAAATGCTTCCATATTTCAACCCTGAGTAAGCACGGCTGCTATTGACAATGATATCCGGTACAAAACACTCTATAGCATGCTCAATCCCTTTTATATCGTTTAAATCAACAGTAGCATTTATTTTTACCTGACATTTGTTTTGTCCTCTGATCAACGACGCAACCTTAACGATATTTACATCCGAGTTCATTTTTTCTTCATTTCTTCCAACCACGCAGATTTCCATATTCTCATCCGCCATAGAAACCAGATAATCCAGCAAATAATTTCCTACACTTCCCAGGCCAATGATCATAATTCTGACTTTCCTGTTTTTCAATTCATTTTTCAATTTTTCCAGCTTTTCATTGATTGTTTTCATCTTTTAATACTCCTGAATTTGGTTGAAGTCATCTAATGTATTGCAGTTAACCCAATTTCCCAAGGTAATCAGTTCATACTTGTCTCTCCCAATAGTACGAAAATATTTTTCAACAAAAATCAGATTAGTTCCTTTCCATTCTTCTTTATCTGTTTTGCTAAATACTTTTTTTGCTATTTCTTTATCTGAAAATTTCCAGACCTGTCCAGAATTATAAATCGCAAAAAAGGGCTCTTTTATGAGTAATTCATTGTGTCCTGTATCATATATGTATCGGATTTCACCAGCAATATCAAAATACAGCGCAACTGATTTGTCTGCTAGGATTGGATTTCTATTAACAGTAACCACACTTTTATCGGCACTACACACCCTTTGGTAATCGTCTTCATTAAAATATAAATCTCCTTCTGCAAAAACGATCTCATCTGCCCCTGTTTCAAAGGCTTTTTGCAGTCCTAAATAAAGACTATATCCTGAACCATAGGTTGAATAATATGGATTTTCAATCAAAAGAATCCTATCTGAAAACTTTTTAAATGATGCCCTGATTGTTTCGCATAACTCTTTATATCTGTATCCACCCACTATAATAAAATAGTCAAATTCTCTGCTGCGTTCTAACAAAATATACAACAAGCTGTCTTTTAATGACTTATTATGATATAAACACTTAATGACCGGCTTACCTACTGACCGGCTGAATCGTGTAGACATGCCCGCCACCGTTATGATTAAAACTTTCATTTGTTTAATTCCTTTACACACTCTTCAATACCTTGTTCAAGTGTTACTTTCGGCATCCATCCGGTTCTTTCTCGGATTTTATCTGTATTTAACAGTCTCCTTTCCGGATCTGACTTTCTAAATCCTTTAAATACAATCTGTGGATCTTTCTTCCCCATTTTATCCCCACACATTTTTACCAGATTTACAATGGATATTTCCTCATCCGTTGCCACATTATAAATAGAACCATCCAAAGCCTCCGGTGAATCAATCAATGCAATCACAGCCCTGCAAGAATCTTCATTGTAAAGAAATGTTCTCATATTTTTCTTACTATTTTCTAAAAGCTGCACCTTTCCTGTATCCTTTAACTGGTGAAGAATATAAGGGATAATATGTTTTGGATACAATTCGTTTTTGCTGTAAACATTAGCAAAGCGAATCGAACATCCTTTAATCTTACCTTCATCCACAGCATCTTTTATAAAAAATTCTGTCATGAGTTTTCCAGTAGCATAGCTTGTTCTCTGGCTGTGTTCTGCATCAGACATAGTAATAAAATCCGACTCTTTCACTCCATCCGGTGTCCATGACTGCATAGAATATACTTCAGACGTTGAACAATTTATATAAATATCTGCACCATTCTCTATCGCCTGGTCAAGAAACATCTTCATTCCCAGTACATTGGTTGTAAACGTGCGATTTACATGATAAAAATGTTCCGTATGTACCACTGCAGCACAGTTTATGTATACAAGTAAACCATATTGACCCTTTTCTTTTTGTATTTCTTGTTTCAGGCTGTCCATCTGGGCATTATCATTAATATCGTATTGATAAAACGTAAAAAGTGAATTATTGACTATGTCTTCTACTGTATGAAGAGATGACGCAAAAAAATTATCAAAACCTATCACCTTATGTCCCATTCTGACAAGCTGTCTTGCCAATTCATTTCCTGTCATTCCAGTTACTCCACTGATCACATACAAGTTTTTCATTATCATCATACTCCTGTTAATAACCTCTTTTTATAAAAAGAATCTATTTTATCAGAAAATGCTTTCTGCTCTCTTTCTATATCATAATCAACTGCACACATCTTAAATTCATCTGTTTCTGTATCCCATAGTACAAATTGTGCTCTGGGATTATGATTCCTTGGCTGTCCGACAGACCCTGGATTAATAAACATTGTACGTTTCTTATTTCTGTATTCTATATTATCTACATAATAATATTCACCAAATATATGCGGTAAATGGGAATGTCCAGAAAAAACATAGTCATATTTTTTATATTCTCTTAAATCCTGCCCAGGTCTGATAGCTGTCCACAAATGATCTTTAAGGCTTCCATGAACTGCTAAGCATTTTTTTCCTTCTATAACTACCTCTGTTAATGCTGTTGAATCCATTATGGTATTCAAATAATGCCAACTTTGTGCATTCAGCAATTTTCGCGTATTCTCTGCACATCTTTTCCCTCTTTCAGAAGAAAACATGTCATATTTTTGTTCTATGATTGCTTCCTCATGATTTCCACGAATATTACCGATTATTTCCCATGGAAGATCCATTAAGCAGGTAATCACCTCATTTGAGTGAGGACCATAATCAATAATATCTCCAAGAATGAGCACTTTTTTTATCTGTTCTTTTTCCAGATATTTTACAACTTCGCGAAAAGCTTCCATATTACCATGTATATCTGATAAAACTGCTATTTTCATTAATTTAAACATGCCGTCGCGACATGTCCTCCTTGTATCGCTCCTGCCTTCGGCACAAACAATGCATGAATCTTTTTTGACAGGTTACTTTTTATTTCAGTTCGTTTTAAAATCCAATTGGCGATATCAGAATAGTATGACTATTTCCCGTTTCCGTATTGGCTGTGTTCTCATAGATTCATTTATTATTTTGCATTTTTTCTTTTACATTTTTGCTTTTTACATTAAAGTCAAAACTTGATACAGGAGCATGTGGCTGCCGTTTTTCTACTGGAATAGGTAATACAGTATTTAATATCATATTTTCTACATACCCGGTCCAATTCCTCCAGCATATCCAGCTCTAACAGATGCATCGTCCTGAATTCTTCCGGTGATAATTTTCTTGGCTCTGCCATTTTCAGTTTCCTTTTCAACTTTAATCAAGCCCACAACAGAAAATAAAATCTGATGTGGGCTCATACACACTATCTATTCTTTTTTAACCACAGCCTTAGTATTTGTCATTATCCTCATAAGAGATAGTGGATGACGGTTCTTTTTCTCCTGTTTCTCCTGTTGTCTTGCCTGGCTGTGCTGTATGTGATACAGGATCCGCAGAACCATCCTTCAATGTGAATTTACCTACCAAATCCTTTAAGATCTGTGCCTGGCTGGAAAGTTCCTCACTGGCTGCAGCGCTTTCTTCTGCAGTTGCAGAATTGCTCTGTACAACGCTGGAGATCTGGCTGATGCCTTCATTTACCTGTTTTACTGAAACTGCCTGTGACTCGCTGGCAGAAGAGATCTCCTCAATGGTCTGTGCTACTCCCTGAACGCCTTCGGTCAGCTGCTGCAATGCCTTGGCTGTTTCATTTGCGATCTTAGTACCACGGTCAACTGCGTGAAGAGAACCTTCAATGAGAGCAGAAGTATTCTTTGAAGCTTCTGCTGATTTTCCTGCAAGATTACGAACCTCGTCTGCTACTACTGCAAATCCTTTTCCTGCTGCTCCTGCACGGGCTGCTTCTACGGCTGCGTTCAAAGCAAGAATATTAGTCTGGAATGCAATATCCTCAATCGTCTTGATGATCTTTCCAATCTCACTGGAGCTGTTGCTGATGTCCGTCATGGCAGAAAGCATCTCCTGCATACGCTGTCTGCTTTCTCCTGCCTGTTCTCTTACATTATCTGCCATATCACTGGCTGACTTTGCATTCTCGGCATTCTTTTCAACATTATTGGAAATTTCATTAATGGTCGCTGCCAGTTCTTCTACGGAAGAAGCCTGCTCGGTAGCACCCTGGGATAATGCCTGTGCTCCGGAGGATACCTGATCGGAACCTGCTGCCACCTGATCAGCTGACTGGGTAACACTCGAAAGCGTACTGCTTAAATTATCTCTCAGAAGAACCATAGAGTTATAGATCGCAACAAAGCTTCCTACATAATCCTTTGACATAGAAGAATAAACATTAAAGTTTCCGCGGCTCATCTCTGTAAGGATATTTGTCTCATCTGCCACTACCGCGTTCAGGAACGCTGCTACAGACCGCAAATCATCGGAAAGCCTTCCAAGCTCATCTTCTGCCTTGTACTCGATATCAATATCCATATTACCGCGTCTCATTTTTTCCATAGCTTCCTGCAACTGTTTTACCGGCTCTACTACGGAACGTATCAGGATCGTTGCCATAATAACGGTAAGTATCAGTGCAACGATAACAATTATGATCCCTACAATAAACAGGATGGTTCTGGTCTTCATGGAAGAATTGTAATCATTACCAACAAGGTCTGTCACCTGATCGCTAAACTGATCCAGAATTCCTTCCAGCTTGGACACTTCCGGGTCAAACTCATCGATAAACGTGAGCCTTGCCTGCTCTTTCGCACGGTCAGAACCAGTGGACAGATACTCTAAGATCTTGTTTGTGACCTCAGAAGTTACCTGAAGCTGTGTATGAAACTGGTTTACCAGTGTCATATCTCCATTATAACGCTCCATGAACCAGCCTGCGTTCTCCGCAAGGCCGTCTCTATACGAATCAACGTTTGAAAGATATGTTTTTGTGGCGGTGGGGTCATCATCAATCATAGCCTGCGTCAGATTCTGGATTGTTGCCAGCATATAGATTTTTACCTTGTCTACACGTACGATCGCTTCGTGGTTATTTTTATAGAACTGGTTATACTGTGTGCTGATGTTGATCATTCCATAAAACAGCGCGCCAACTGTTACAAAAAAGCAGATGACTACTGCTCCAAAAGCAATCGTGATTTTTTGCTTCATATTACGGTTCTTCATGTTCCTTCCCTCTCTTTGTTATTTCTTTCGTGGAATATTGTGGAATTTAATCCCTACTTTTATTATTCGGCAAGTAGCGAAAAATCATAAGGGATATTTGGTTTTTCATTTTTCTTTTCTATGGTTCTTTTTTCCTGCTTCTTCCAGTGTTTCTTTCCATCCTGCAGACTCTTTTTTATTATGAGCATCTATAAATGCACAAAAATCTTCAAACGATACTGGCTTCGAGATCAGATAACCCTGAAGGAAATCACAGCCCATATCCGAAAGTTCTTTCGCCTGGAGCTGGTTTTCTATCCCCTCAGCCGTGATCTGGATCCCATATTTGTGCAAAAAATATATGATCTCCGAAATAAGGTCTTTTGAAAAACTTGTTGTATCTATAGTCCATGTAACTGCCTTGTCTATTTTCAACACAGAAAACGGTATCTGCATAAGCCGCAGGAGATTTGACTCTTCTTTTCCAAAATCATCAATAGCTATGAGGCATCCTCTTTTTATCAAATTTTCTGCCAGCTTAATGACTTGCTGCATATTCTGTAATTGATTACTTTCTGTGATTTCAAAACATATAGCAGATATATCTGATGTACATTGATCTAGCATGGCAAAGATTTTCTTTTCTGATTCCACGCTGGAGCATGTGACCGGGGACAGATTTACATTTATTCTTTCAATGTTTCTTTTTTTCAGCTCTGGCAGCTGTTCTAACACTTTATTTAAAACCCACAGATCAAAACAGCTGACATAGCCCATTTCCTCTGCTTTGCGGATCACCTGTTCAATATTCTGATGGTGGCCATCATCATATCGTAAAAGTGCTTCTGCAACATTCAGTTTCTTTTCATTTAAATTGTAGATCGGCTGATAAAAAACCTCAAGATAAGGCAATGCACTTTCAAAATAACTTTGCATGATTTTTCTCTTTTCATCCATTTGCAAGCCTGCTTTTTACATAGTCCTTGATCATTTCTCCGCTGTGTCTATCATCTGGTACTGGCATCTGGATCCGGTCACAGAGAGAAAGCCATTTGTCCAGCGTGAGGACTTCATTTTCCTCCTCTACATAATACAGATCTGTGGGAAGGATATCCTTATAAATTGCTGCTGACGGAGAATTCCATTCCTGATATTCCTGCTCTGTAAAACGGATATCACAGTTTTTTTCTCCTTCTGTAACTTTCCTAAATCTGCTGCCTAATACGGTCTTTTCTTCTTTCCGTTCCTTTCTCCAAACCACTGTTCCATCCAGACAAAACTTTAAATAGGTTCCTGATCCCAGATCATCTGCGATCACTTCATTTTCGGATACTGCATATAGCTGTATTTCGTTGCTGTCAATATATAAAAGCTCTTCTATTTTTCCCTCTTCTCTGGTTTCTTTCAGGATGCATCCTGTTCTGGCATCGAAAAATACCAGAGTATCACCACAAACTGTAACCGAAGTGATTTCCCTTTCCGGATCTGCAAAACTGCACCAGGATACTTTTCCTGTATCCGTGTTCAGGATCAGCCATCGTTTTTTATAAGTCTGCGGACATAAAATGTTTCTGCCTATAGAAACAGCCCCGCCAAATACCCCCGGAATACCACGTACTTTATTCTTATCCACCATTGTATAGGTTATATGTCCGGAAGTAAGATCGATGCAAAGGATGCTGTTGTACCATGCAGGCATACAATATAGTACATTACCTCTCTGAAAGCCTTTCAGGAATAACGGCTGTTCTATAAAATGCTCTGCATCACGGATCTGTACGGACTCAAACTGATCCTTATCTATATGGTAAATGGCCAGGTTTCTGGCAAAATATGGGACAAGATACAGTCTGTCTTCTACCCGTACAACAGAACGGAACAGATCTCCCTTAAATGCCAATTCTCCCGGAATCTTTCCTATGCAGGAAAGTCTGTCCATTTGTTTATCATAATGAAACAGCAGGTTTACTTTTCCGTGAACAAACCACACTTCTTTTTCATCTTCCCAAAAAGCTCCCGGCCAGCATGGTATCTTACATTCCTTTTCTCTTACCAGGGAATCCTGATATAAAACCGGTTTTCCTGTTTCCCAGAATAACTGGGCTACAGAGCTGTAATCTCCGTAATAGCAGTCACAGGAAGCAATGGCAAGATCAAGATCGTATCCGCTGTCCAGGATTCCCCAGCCTTCTTCTTCATAAGAAGCCAGAAGTTCTCTATATTTCCGTAAAAACTGGGGCCGCATCACCTCCAGTGTCTGTTCATACAGTGGATGAGGACGAAGCCATAAAGCGAGACCTTTTCTGTTTCTAAAATATTGAAGTACCTCTTCTATCTTCTGCATCATATCTGGCTGGGTCAGAAGTGCCTCTACAGACAGACTATAAAATACAGTCTTTTTCCTAGCTCCGTCAGGTCTGTAAAGACATTCCCTCCATTTTTCTGGAAGAGAACTGTCCTGTCTTTTCGTACTTCGGGCACGTTCAATCTTTGGTGATCCAAAGTTCTGTACCTTCTCTTCCCATTGCTCTGTTGGAACTCCTTTGAGTCCGGAACACAAAATATTGATAAACAGTTCTCTTTCCTGCTCTGTTGCTGTAACAAAGCAGTCTGCATTAATAGTTCCCGGCTCAATGACAAACCCGGTGCTTCCCGCCTGGCGTTTCGCAGATTCTACGTTTCCAGTACTTGCTGTAGTATAATAAGGCAGTGTTGTGGTCAAGCTTTTTTGTAACACTTGTGG
>NZ_QWGO01000090.1:0-1002 GCF_003435535.1 Desulfotomaculum sp. OF05-3
GGTTTTAGTGAAAGGCGAGTGGTTTGACCTTTACGACATACTTAATGCTACCGCTGATAATAAACCGAATTTCTTTCATTATACTACAGTTTTCCAATTCCTGAAAGAAAAAAGAGGATCCCCGCAAAGAGTTCCTCTTATCATTATCCTATATTTTCGTATTTCCTTAACTTCTTCTCTTGTAAGTTCTTTTTTCCACTTTTTATATTCTTCTCTTAATACTTTACTTTTAATTGCATGGTATTCCGTATTTAAGTCTTTGATTACACTGTCTATTGCTACACATCTTTTACGAATTAAATCAATCACTATCCTTCATCCCATCTTTTTATATTTATCCTGAATTATTCACGGAGCAGTATCTGAACTGGTAACTGTACCATGAATCCCAAAATTGACCCATGTAGCCTAAACATCGCTCAACCAATCTCCAAAAAGGGTATAAAATCCCTGTGGCAGAGTTCTGAGCGGTTATCAAGCTGTCAAGGTTCGTTAATAGTTACTATTCCAGCTGTACATTCAGCTTACCGATATTTGAAAGTGTCTCATAGAATTCATTTTTATAAGGGCAGCTGCTACACCGCTTGAATGTGATATATCTTGCTGAATGAACTACTTTTGCAGCAATCTTCAGCAGTTTTAAACGGACGGTATCAATGCGTTGTTTGCGCATGTTTGCTGATAACGCCAATCGTCTAAACCAATTAAATATGTTATAAGCAAGAGCGTGTACCTGAAGCCTGTTTGCATTTACGATTCTGGTATGACTGCTTACGGAAGCAAAATCAAAACCGGATTTACTTTTTTGATGAAGTTTTCCATCAGTCCTCGCTTGCAGTAAAATTTGATAAGATACCCTGGTGAGGAATCCATGTTTGTGACAACAAAGGTGTACATGTAAACCATCTGGTTTTCCGGCTTTTCAACCTTGCATACCACACGCCGTTCGTAAGGCCATGACTTTGCTTTGTACATGAATTCACCATAAACTACCGCATAATC
>NZ_QWGO01000091.1:0-556 GCF_003435535.1 Desulfotomaculum sp. OF05-3
CCCTACTTGTCTCCATCTAACCATTTGATGATGTAATGGCAGGTTACACCAGCCGCACAGGAGACAAGAAATGAAAATAAAAACTGCATAAAGCTCACCTCCTCCCGCTGCCGGGTATCGGTTGGACAACATAAATATTATACGGTAGAACCACAAATGAAACAAGATTACATAAAACTATATTTATTGTAACTGTTTGGTACCGGTCAATGTGCACGGGCAGGAATTTTCTGAACTGAAAATTCCATACAATACAGCGGTGGCAGTGGATTATGCCAATCTGGAAAGCATCGGCAAAATCAGTTACTGTTTGCGCAAGGAGGAACAGTAACTGCATAGTTACTGTACACGGGTAGGAATTTTCTGAACTGAAAATTCCGTACGATACACTTCTGGTAGCAGATTTTGCCGATTTGGAATGCGAAGCATCGGCAAAATCACGTTACTGTACACGCATGCGTGTACAGTAACACTGCATATAAAAATACAGCTTTAAACGTGTGTTGGAATATTGCAAATAAAAAACACATATGATATAATGCCGTTAGGCAAAGAA
>NZ_QWGO01000092.1:0-321 GCF_003435535.1 Desulfotomaculum sp. OF05-3
TGCAATTTCATTTGTGCTGTCAGTATAGCGTGTTTGCATCTTGTTGTCAAGCATTATGAAATTATATTTCTTTTCTTTAAATTGCATATTGCAATATATGTTGTTACGTGGTATAGTAATGACATACCGAAAAAGGAGGCACATCAGCATGAAAGATAAAGAACTACGCAAGCTGATCGGCAGCAGGGCAAAACAGCGCCGTCTGGAATTAAATCTGACACAGCCTTATGTCGCAGAGAAGATGGGAGTTACCGCTTCCACAATCCTGCGTTATGAGAATGGTTCGATTGACAATACCAAAAAGATGGTACTGGAAGGTCT
>NZ_QWGO01000092.1:331-538 GCF_003435535.1 Desulfotomaculum sp. OF05-3
AATACCAAAAAGATGGTACTGGAAGGTCTCTCGGAAGCACTTCATGTATCAATCAAATGGCTCAAAGGGGAAACCGATGAATATGAAACTGATATTACGGATAAGAAAGAATTGCAGATTCGTGATGCGATGGGCAACATTCTCAAACAGTTACCTCTTGACCTCAATAAAACAGAAGACGCTTTTTCTAAAGACTTACTGCTGTTA